>JBBROQ010000001.1:0-60519 GCA_038229115.1 Planctomycetota bacterium
CGGCTAATGGTCAGGCCCAAACCGGTGCCGCCGAAACGCCGAGCGTGACTGCCGTCGCCCTGGATGAAGGGCTGGAACAGGCGCGGCAGCACCTCAGTTGCGATACCGATGCCGGTGTCACGAACGGTCATCGTCAGTCGGTCGACGACGCCGACCTGATCAACTGCGCAGCGCACCGTTACCTCGCCACGCTGGCTGAATTTCACCGCATTGCCGACCAAATTCAGCAGCACCTGACGCAGTCGGCCGACGTCGCCCAGCAGCCACGGCGGTACCGCCGATGCGACTTCCGCGCGCAGTTCTAGCCCCTTCGCGCGCGCCGACCCGGCCAACATCACCAGCACCTCGTCGACCAGTTCCTGCGCTGCGAATGGCGCGCGTTCCAGTTCGATCCGGCCGGCCTCGATCTTGGAAAAGTCGAGGATGTCGCTGACCAGCATCAACAGCGCATCGGCCGAGCTTTTTGCGGCGTCCAGCCAGGCGCGCTGCTCGGGCGAGGTGCGCGTACCCTGCAGCAGCAACACGGCCCCGATCACACCGTTGAGCGGCGTGCGGATTTCGTGGCTCATGGTTGCGACAAATTCCGACTTCGCGCGGCCGGCGGCTTCGGCCGCGTCGCGGGCTTGGCGCAGGTCCTGTTCGTGCCGCAGCTGCGCGCTGATATCGCGCGCGATGGTCGAGAAATGCGTGACCGCGCCGTGCCGATCGCGATGCGCCAGGATGGTCTGGTGCATGGTGAACACCGAGGTGCCCGGCAGGTCATACCATTCGGTGATGCCCACCCACAGGCCATCGCGCACCGCGGTCGGCAGCGCTTCGCCCTGCAGCATCGCCAAGGTCGCCGGAGGATGGAGCGACTCGATGCGAACCGAGCCCAATTGCGCGGGATCATGCAGGCCCAATTTGCGCCGGCCGACGGCGTTGCTGTAGAGGATCGCGCCGGTGGCCGCATCAGCGACGTCAATGTAGTCGGGACACAGCTCAATGATGTCGGCCAAGCGGCGAATGGCCGCCTCCATTTCAGCGCGTTGGGTGACGTCGTGTTCCAGCCCAATCATGCGCCGCGCGCGCCCCTGCGCGTCGCGTTCAATCACGCGCCCGCGACAGGCCAACCACCGCCAACTACCATCGCGATGACGGATGCGGTATTCGGCGTCATAGCGCTCGCTGCGCATGTCCAGGTGCTCGGTCAGGTGCCGTTCGCACAGCGGAAAATCGTCGGGGTGGACGCGTTCCTGCCACGCCGCAAAGCCCGGTGGCAAGTCATCTGCCTGAAAGCCCAACAGCGCGCACCAACGCGGGCTGCGATAAACCGTGTCGGTCAGCAGATCCCATTCCCACAGCCCCTGGCCGGTGGCATCCAGCGCCAGTTGCAGTCGCGCTTCGCTTTCGGCCAGGCGTAGCGTCGCCAGTTTGCGCGCGGTGATGTCCTGCGCGGTGCCCCAGAGTTCGGTGATCACGCCGCCTTCCGCACGGGCGAAACCGCGACCAAACAGCCAGGCTTCAGTGCCATCCGGACGGCGAACGCGGTATTCGATTTCGTCGGCCACGCCGCTGCTGCTCAGGCGCTCGACATAGGCCAGGAACGCCGGCGCATCGTCGGGATGGACGATGCGTTCGGTCAGCTCGGCATACGACGGCGTCGGGCCGTGCGGATCGCGGCCGAAGGCGATGAACAACTGCTCGCTCCAAACGATCAACTGCGTGTTCAGATCGAACGACCAGTGCCCGATGCCGGCGACGGTCTGCACCTCATTCAGCCGCTCCGCCGCAGCGCTCAGTCGTGCCGCCGCGGCGCGCTGCTCAGTCAGATCGCTGAACGTACCGATGAGACGCAGTGGATGACCTTCGGGCGTGCGCCCGACGACGCGCGCGCGCCCCTCGACCCAACACCATGAACCGTCGCGGCGCAGCATCCGGTGCTGATGCTGAAATCGTGGCGTCTCGCCCATCAGGTGCGCGGCAATGCCGGCTTTTACCGCCATATAGTCGTCAGGATGGATCAGCTGATCCCATACCGCGACGGTGTTCGGCAGTTCATCAGCGCCATAGCCCAAAATCTCGCGCACGCGCGCCGACAGGAACACGCTGTTGTCGACCGCATTCCAGTCCCATACGCCGTCGCCGCTGGTTTCGATGGCGTAGTTCCAGCGCTGTTCCATGAGCGCCAACGCGACCTCGGCCTGCCGGCGTTCGGTAACGTCATGCAGCAGCCACAGCTCGCAGCCCGCCACTACCGACACCGCCCATTCGACCTGCCGTTCGCTGCCGTCGCGATTCCGGATCGGCAGCATGCGCACGGTCGAAAAGCCGGCGGCGCGGTCGGCATCATAGCGCGCTCGGACCACCGCCGCGTCATCGCCATGCAGGCGCGCGAACCAGGTATCGATATCTGATAATTCGGCGCCGGCATAGCCGGTCAGCGCCATGGCCAGACGGTTGAGCGTCAGCTGCTCGCCGGTCCGCAGCACTGCGCCAGCCGGCAGGTGCTCGATCAGCGACGACAACGGCAAGGACGGTGAGGGCTGGGCGTCGGGGGCGGGAAAACGATTCACAGGCCGCAGCATGTGCGTTGGCAACTCGAGTACCAAGTCCGGATGTTGCTGAGACCCCTGGTTTTACCGCACGCAAGCGGGTGTGAGCAGAACCTTGTCGCTGACTGCGTTGCCCCCCACGCTGGCGCGCATGCTGAACGAACTCGCGCCCCTGGCCGCCACCTACGCCCGTAACACCACTTTTTTGGACACCTTGGTGCGTGGCTTCACGCCGGCCGATTGGCGCGATCGCCGCGCCGGCAATCACGCGCTGTGGCTCATTGGTCACATCGCCTGGACCCGCAACGCGGCGCGCCGGCTGTTGGGCGAAACCACCTTGCTCTCGCCGTGGGAAAAGTTGTTCGGCTTCGGCTCATCACCCGACGACGGCGACGCCTGCGACCCCGCCGACCTGCTGGCCGCGATCCGCTCCGGCGAAGCGCCGCTGCTTGCCGGGCTCGCACTACGCACCGACAGCGACCTCGCCGCCGCGCTCTCCTTCAGCCATCCGATGGGCAAAACCCTCGGCGAATTTCTGAATTTCCTGCCCTGGCACGAAACCTACCACCTGGGGCAGTTAGGCACGGTCAAGAAGCTGCTGGGCAAAACGTCGGCATAGACGGGTCAGCCGAAAATCCGCGCCCCGGTTTGCGCCTTGGTCACCAAAAGTGTCGCCGGCCGAAAGCGTGGACCGACGCGGTCGGCTAGGCGATTAAGCGTTTCGACCACGTCGCGCACGCCGCGCTGTTCGGCGTAATGCAGCGGTCCACCGCGGCTCGGCGGGAAACCGGTGCCCATCACCATCGCCAGATCCAACGTGCGCGCGTCGGTGACGATCCCTTCCTCCAAACAGCGCGCGGCTTCGTTCACCATGATCAGCAAACAGCGATCGAGGATTTCCTGCGCGGTGATGGAACGCGGCGTGATGTGACGCGCGTCGCGCACCTTGGTCACCGCCGACGCGATCTCGGGATTCACCGTCGCGGCCGCGCGCCGGCCTTTACCACGGACGTAGAAACCTTTGCGCTCCTTCGCGCCTTTGAGCTTTAATTCTTCGGCGACGACGCTGAGCACGTCGGCGACATGCATGCGCTCGCCATAGCCGGCCGCGAGAATTTTTGCGACTTTGTAGCCAACATCGATGCCGACTTCATCGGTCAGCGTGAACGGCCCCATCGGCAGGCCGAAGTCGAACAGCGCACGATCGATCTGCGCGATCTCGCCGCCTTCCTGCAGCAGCCACGCGGCCTCGTTCAGGTACGGCAGCAAGATGCGATTGACCAGGAATCCTGGGCAATCCTGCACAATCACCGGGGTCTTGCCCAAGCGCCGGCACAGCGCGACGGTCGCCGCGACGGTCGCGGAATCGGTACGCGCACCGGGCACCACTTCGACCAGCGGCATGCGGTTCACCGGATTGAAAAAATGCATGCCGACAAAGCGCTCGGGCTTTTCGAGTGCGCTCGCCATCGCGGTCACCGACAGCGATGAGGTGTTGCTGGCGATGATCGCGTCCGGCCGAATGTGCCGTTCCAGTTCGGCGAAGACTTTTTGCTTAACGCCCAAGTCCTCGACCACCGCTTCCACGATCACATCCGCACTCGCGAAGCCGCGAAAGTCGAGCGTGCCGCTGATGCGGTGCAGGCGCAGACTGGCCGCGGCCGGTGTCAGTTTGCGCCGCTTCACCATCTGCTGATCGTAGTCGTTGGCGGTGTGAAACGCCTTGGCCACCGCGTCCCAACCCAGGTCCTTAACGCGCACCGGAATCTCGGCCGCTGCGAATGCCCACGCGATGCCGCCGCCCATCACGCCGGCGCCCAGGACCGCCGCATTGGCGATCGGGTGCGTGGACGCGGTTGGCAACGCGCTCGGCGAACCCCCCTGTTTTTTCAGCCCTTCGTTGGCGAAAAACAGATCGACCAGATTCTTGCACTGCGCGCTGGGCGCGAGTTCGCTAAAGATCAGCGCTTCGTAGGTCAGGCCCTGGTCCAGATCCCCGGCGATGGTGTGTGCGACGACTTTCAACGCGCCTTCTGGCGCCGGCATCAAGCCACGCGTTTTCGCGCGCAGTTGTTTGCGCGCCTGCCGAAACAGCAGCATGCGCCCGAATGGATTGCCTTCAGTCAGCCACGGGCGCGGGCGTTTCGCGCGCTGCGCGGCAATCGCCGCAACGCCCAGTGGCGTGATAATCGCGGCGACAAACGCCGGCACCTCGTCGCTCAAAAACGCGCGTGCGCAGCACCGATCGGCCAAGCCCAATTTGAACGCCTTCGGCCCGTTCACGGTCTTGCCGGACAGAATCAAATCGAGCGCCGCCGCGATCCTGATCAGTCTCGGCAAGCGCTGGGTGCCGCCCCACCCGGGGATGATGCCCAGGGTCACTTCCGGCAGGGCCAAACTGGTCTTGTCGGCGTCGGTGACGATGCGGTAAGTGCAGGCGAGCGCGAATTCCAGGCCGCCGCCCAAACACGCGCCATCGATCACCGCGACGCTGGGCATCGGCAGATCCGCGACCTGTTGAAACAACTGCTGCCCGGCGCGGGCTTTGGCTTCGGCATCGGCGGGAATGGTGATCGCCTCGATCTCGCGGATGTCGGCGCCGGCAATGAAAATCTCGGGCTTAGCGCTGGTGAAAACTACCGCTTTCACATCGGTGCGCGCGGCCAACTGGCCCAGCACACTCGATAGTTCAGCGCATACATCCTTGCGGAATTTGTTCACCTTTTCGCCAGGCAGATCGAACACCACCTGCGCGATGCTGTCGACCACTGTGAGCGTGAACGCACCAGGAAAACTGGCGCGCAGTTCGTCGAGTTCGCTCATGGTGCCTGCCTTGTTCATACGGCCTCCAACGCCAGCGCTGCGCCCTGGCCGCCACCGACGCACAGCGTCGCCAACCCACGGCCCAGGCCGCGCCGCTTCAGTTCTTTGAGCAAAGTGACGATCAGCCGAATGCCGGTCGCGCCCACCGGATGGCCGAGCGCAATCGCGCCTCCGTTGACGTTGCGCTTGTCCGGATCGATCTCGCCCAGCGCTTCACTGCGACCGAGCTCTTTCTCCGCAAACGCACTGGAGGCGAATGCGCGTTCACAGGCGATGACCTGCGCCGCGAACGCCTCGTTGAGTTCGAACAGATCGAAGTCCTTGAGCGAAAGCCCTGATTTATCCAACAGTTTCGACGTGGCGAACACCGGCCCCAAACCCATCCGCCGGCCATCCAGCGCCGCGTAGGCGTAATCACGCAGAAAGCCCAGCGGCGTCAGGCCACGCGCGCGCGCTTCGCTTTCCGCCATCACCAGGACCGCGCCGGCGCCGTCGGTCAACTGCGACGAACTGCCGACGGTGACGGTGCCGGCGACCTTGTCGAAATACGGTTTCAGTTTCGCGAGCGCGGCCGCGTCCTGATTCGCGCGCACGCCGTCGTCGACGGTTTGCATCGCGGTGTACGTCGGCGGCGCGGGGACGGCGACGATCTCTTCGGCAAACCGCCCAGCCGCGATCGCCTGCGCCGCGCGTTGATGACTGAGCAGCGCGAACGCGTCCTGTTCAACCCGGGTGATGTGAAATTCGCGCGCCAGCACTTCGGCCGTCAGACCCATAATCATGCCGTTGATCGGATCAGTCAGGCCGACCTGCACGCCCACGATCGGCTGCAAATGCGCCGGGCGCAGTTGCGCCCACACACCTAATTTTTGCCACACCGTTTTGGCCTTCATCAGCTGCGCGAACAGCGCGGTCATCTTTGCGTTGTAGACCAGCGGAATATTGCTCATCGATTCGGTGCCGACGGCCAACAACACACGCGCTTCGCCGGACAAAATCTTCGCCGCCGCGGTGGTCACGGCTTCCATGCCGGATGCGCAATTGCGATGCACGGTGCTGGCAATCAGCGACGACGGCAGCCCGGCCTTCAACGCGATCACGCGCGCGACATTGGCCGCGTCCATCGGCTGCGCGACATTGCCCGCGACCAATTCGTCAAGTTCCTGCACCGGAAAGCCGGTGCGCACCAGCAATTCGTGCACTGCGCGCGCGCCCAAATCGTCAGCACCGGCCGCGGCGAACACGCCGCCGGCTTTGCAAAACGGCGTGCGCACACCGTCGATGATGGCGAGACGTTCTCTCATGGTGACTCCTTGGGGCCGTTAGCGGCGAGCTCGCGATACATGGCGTCGATGTCAGTCGCGAAGCGCGCACTGACCACCGCGCGCCGGATTTTCATGGTTGGCGTCAGGTCTCCATCGGCGATCGACAGCGCGACGCTTACCGCTCGCCATGCGCGGATGCGACTCCACGGATCCGTCACGGCATTGGCGCCGTCGATCAGCGGTTGGATGCGCGCAGCCAGCAACGGCGAGCGCAGGAACTCGGCGTCATCGCCGGTGACATTCAACTGCCGCTTGAGCGTGGTGAGCTGTGCCGGCTCGATGAACAGCAGCGCGGCTGCGCACGGCCGACCATCGGCCAACACCAACGTTTGATCGAATAGGCCGGACGACATCAGTTCCTGCTCCAGCGGTACTGGGCTGACATATTTGCCGTTCGAGGTCTTCAGTAGTTCCTTCACTCGGCCAGTGATGGTCAGATAGCCATCGGCATCGAGCGCGCCCAGATCGCCGGTGTGCAACCAGCCATCAGTGTCGATCGCCACCGCGGTCGCAATCGGATCGCGGTAATAGCCACGCATGATGCCGGGGCCGCTCGCGAGGATTTCACCGGCGTCGGTAAAGCGCACCGCAACACCCGGAAACAGCCGGCCAACCGTGCCCAACTTGCGCCGGCCCGGTGCGTTCACCGCAATCACCGGCGACGCTTCAGTAAGGCCGTAACCGGCAAACAGCGGCACCCCGATGTTGACCAAAAAGCGCGCCAGCGTGTCGGCCAGCGGCGCGCCGCCGACGATCAGATAGCGCAAATTACCGCCGAGTGCCGAGCGCAATTGCGCATACAGCAACTTGTCGGCCACCGCATGTGCACGCGTCGGCTGCGCCGGATCTTCACGCTCGGCTAAGCTGAAGGCCCACTGCCCCACGCCGCGTTTCATCGCCCATCCGGCCGCGATCTTCGCCGCGATCGAGGCGTGAATTTTTTCCAACAGGCGCGGCACCACCGTGACCACGGTCGGATGCACTTCGCGCAGCAGCGTGCCGACATTTTTTACGTCGTCCGCGAACCACACGCCGATGCCCTGCGCGAGATAGCTGAACAGCACCACGCGCTCAAACACATGCGGTAGCGGCAGGCAGGTCAGCGCGCGATCGACGCCCGGCGTCAGCGGAAACAGCGCGCACGCGCCGCGCACCTGCGACACCACATTTGCGTGCGTCAGCACCACGCCTTTGGGCAATCCAGTCGAGCCACTGGTGTGGATGATGGTGGCCACGTCATCCGGTTCGACCGCCGCACGCAGACGCGGAAACAGCGTCGGATCTTGCGCTGCCACGCGGTCGCCATGGTCCAGCGCGTCATTCCAGGTGCAGGTGTGACGATGCCGTAATCCGGGCACGCCCTTCACGATCGCGTGCGCGGATGGGATCAGTGACAGATGCGGCTGCAGCGCGGCCCAGGCTTCGGCGCCGAGCACGATCACAGCGCGCTGCGCGGTGCTTTTCAGCTCATGCGCCAAGTGCTCGGCGCACAGCGTCGCGAACATCGGCACCGTCACCGCGCCCAGGCTCATCACCGCTAGATCGGCCACTACCCATGTTGGTGACGACGGCCCCAACAGGCCCACCGCGTCGCCCCGTCGCACCCCCAAGTGATGCAGACCCAGGGCCAAGCGCCGCACCTGTTCGGCCACGGTTTCGCTCGACCAGTGCCGCCAGTACCCGGCCTCGCGCCAGCTCATGCAGGCCGGCTGAGGCGCTTGCGCGACGCCCGCGGCGAACACGTCAGGCAGGGTCAGAAAGGCTTCGCGCGCGTGCCAGTCCATCGCTCGCCCTCCACGTGAAAGCATACGCCGAAAATGCGCCGGCAGCAAACGCTCGATAGCATTCAGACGACGGTTTTTGCCGTGGCTTGCGGCGTTTTTCTGTCAACGTCCCGGTCGCACCGGAGCACTTCCGGAGGTATGCTCTTCCACTCGCACATGCGCCAATCCGCGAAGGCACGCGATGCACGTCTACGATTACACCATCCAACTGCACGACACCGACGCCTACGCGATCCTGTTCTTCGCGAACCAATTTAAGATCTGCCACAACGGCCTGCAGGGCTATTTGGAATCCATCGGCATGCCGCTCGGCAAAAATCGCGCGAGCGCCGGCTTCGTGGCGGTGGTGGTGCGGGCAGAAAGCGACTACCTGGCACCGGTCGAACTCGGCGACCGCCTACGCTGCGAGATGCGCACCGCCCATATCGGCACCACCGCGTTCACCAATGCCTTCACCTTTACCAACCAAGCCGGCGTGAAGGTCGGAACCGCGACTATCGTGCAGGTCACGCTCGACCCGGTGACCGGCAAGAAGGCGCCGATTCCTGCGGCGTTTCGCGCCGCCCTAGAGCGCAACCGCGACTGATGACACCGAAATCGCGACTGATGGCGATGAGCCGGCACGCGCGTCCGCTGGTTATCGCGCATCGCGGCAGCGCCTGGGATCATCCGGAAAATACCCACGCTGCGTTTGCTGCCGCGATCGCGGCCGGTGCCGACGCGATCGAACTTGATGTGCGTCTGAGTGCCGACGGCGCGGTGGTGGTCGCGCATGACGCCGACCTAATGCGCTGTGGCGGCATGCGCCGCGCGATCAGTGCGATGACCTGGGCCGAATTGAAAGCCGTCGATGTCGGCCGTTGGTTTCATCCGCGTTTCGCCGGTGAACGGGTGCCGCTGCTGAGCGCGACGCTTCGTGCATTTGCGCGCACCACGTTCTTCGTCGAACTGAAACCCGCGCGCCGCAATGCCAACGCCCTGGCCGCAGCGACGGTCGCAGTGATTCGCGCTGCGCGCGCACTGTCTCGTGTGCAGGTGCTGTGCTTTTCCGCCGTGCCATTGGCCGTGGTACAACGGCTGGCGCCGACGCTGCCATTGGTGCGCAATGCCGAGCGCGTACCGCGAGAGCTACGCACGCCGGCGCTCGCAGCGGTGGATCTGGATCAGCGCGCCGTGACCCCGGCGGCAGTCGCGCAACTGCATGCGCTCGGCATGAAGGTTTTTACTTACACCGTCGACACGCGCGCGGATCTGCGGCGCGTGGTCCATGCCGGCGTCGATGGCGTGATCAGCAATCGGCCGGCTTGGCTGCGCGAAGAACTAAAGAAATCAGCGGAGAAAATGCGGTGAAACGCGAGTTCGCGCGCCTGGACGCGGCCTTCGATCTGCTGGTCATCGGCGGCGGCATCTATGGTGCGTGGATCGCCTACGACGCAGCGCTGCGCGGTTTGCGCGTGGCGTTGGTCGAACGCGAAGACTGGGGCGCGGGCACCTCCAGCGCCTCGTCGAAACTGATCCACGGCGGCCTGCGCTATCTGGAATACGGACGCTTTGGCTTGGTGCGCAAAGCCCTGATCGAACGCCGGCGGTTGCTGCGTCTGGCACCGCATCGGGTGCGGCCACTGCGGTTCCTGCTGCCGGTGTTCGCCGATGCGCGCGTCAGTTCCTGGCGCCTGCGCCTAGGGCTAACGCTGTACGACCTGCTTGCGGGTCGGCACGCCGGCACGCCACGGCACGCTCGCTTTGACGCGGAGCGCATCGGCACGCTCGCACCGTTTCTGGCCGCGTCGGAACTGCGCGCCGGCTTCGCCTATCACGACGCGGTGCATGACGACGCGCGCACCACGTTGGAAATCGTCGCCGGCGCGTTGGCCGCCGGCGCGGTCGCAGTGAATCACGCCGCGGCGGTGACGCTGAGCGAACGCGACGGCCGTGTTACTGGCGCACGTGTGCGCGATGTGCTGAGCGATGCTCAGGTTGAAATTCGCGCGGCCATGACCGTGAATGCCGCTGGTCCTTGGGCGCCGGCGCTTGCTGGCGGCGCGGCGCCCGCCGTCCGCTTCCCTGGCGTACGTTTCACGAAAGGCGTCCACCTGGTGATGCCGCCACTCGGCCGCGACGACGCGCTGTTGCTGACTGCGCCGCAAGACGGCCGGGTGTTCTTCCTGATCCCGTGGTACGGCACGACGCTATTGGGCACCACCGACACCGATCATCACGGCGCGCCCGAAACCGCGGTAATTTCTGCCGCCGACATCGATTATTTGCTGACTGCGGTGAACGCGCGCTGCCCCGGTTTGGCCTGGACGCCTGCCGACATTCGCGGTGCGTTCTGCGGCCTGCGCACGCTGCAGGCGCAGGCCGGCAAAGGCGCATCAGCAGTGACGCGCGAATGGCTGCTGAGCGAACCGCGCCCCGGCCTGTTGATGCCGATCGGCGGCAAGTTCACGTCGGCCCGGGTCGAGGCCGAACTCACCGTCACGCGCGCCTGTGCGGTGGCCGGACGCCACGCGTCACCATCCGAAACCGCGACGCGCGCTTTTCCGTGGGCGCCAAGCGAACCATGGCCGGAATGGCTGCCGCGCGCGTGCGCGCAGGCCGCGCTGTTGGACATCAACGATACCGATGCACGGGTGTTGGCAGAACGTCACGGCGCCAATGTCGACACGGTTCTGCGCCTGATCCGTAACGACAAAACCCTTGGCGGGCGGCTGCATCCGGCGTTGCCGTTCCTGCGCGCCGAGGTCGTCCACGCCGCGCGCGACGAACAGGCGCAGACGCTCATCGATGTGCTGCGCCGGCGACTACCGCTGTTGCTGCTGACGCGCTGGGATGACGCCGTGATTGCCGACGCGGCGGCCCTGATGGGCCGCGAATTGGGCTGGGACGCTGCGCACATCAGCGCGGAAATCAGCGCACTACGCACGCAGGATCGCAACGCGTTGCCCCGCTAATCGCGCTTCGCGGTTTTGGTGGTCGCGCCGATCACCGTCGGATCATTCATGTCCCAACCACCGCCAAGCGCCTTACACAACGCCACCAATGCGCGCGCGGCCAAACGATCCGCGTCGGTCGCGATGTCGCTGAGCAGATCGTCATCGAGCTGCGCCTGCGCCACGGCGGTGAAATCCGAGAGGCCCTGGCGATAACGCGCGTCGGCCAGGGTTAGAGCGTCGCGGCTGGCGGCCAACGCGATGCGCAGTGCGGCGGCACGTTCGCGTTGCCGCGCAATCTGCTCCAACGCGTCGTCGACTTCGGACAACGCGGTACGCACCGTCTGTTCATAACGCAGCAGGGCTTGCTGTTCGCGCGCTTCCAACTGATGGACCTGGTTGCGGATCTGGCCGCTGGAAAAAATCGGCCAGACGATCCGCGGCGAGATCGACCAGTATTTACTGTCGTGCGACAACAGGTCGCTGAGGTCGACGCTTTGCAATCCGGCACTGCCGGTGAGTACGAAGCGCGGATACAGATCAGCCTCGCCCACGCCAACACGGGCGGCGGCGGACGCGGCCAAACGCTCGGCGCGCAGCACGTCCGGACGCCGACGTAGCAGCTCGCTTGGCAAGCCCGCCGGGACCGGCGCGGGCAGCACCGGTTCGATGGCCAGTGGGATCTCGGCCAGCCTCGCGTCGATCACGCTCGCGTCATCATTCAGCAGAAGCGCTAGGCGATTGCGTGCGCTGCTCAGTTCCAATGCCACCGCCGGCAGTCGCGCGCGATTTTGTTCCAGCGCGACCGTGGCCTGCGCCGCGGCCAGATCGGTGCCGATGCCAATCGTCGCGCGCTGCCGCTCGATCGCGACCACCTCGACTTCGGTGCCGATCAGTTGCAGCAGCACCGCCTGCCGGCGCTGGGCATGCCGCCAATCCAGATACGCCGCGGCGACCTCGGCCGCGACTGATACCTGTGCACCGTGGATCTCGGCCTGCGCCGCTTCGATTTCGGCGGTGCCGGCTTCCATGGCCCGGCGCACGCCGCCGAACACATCGATTTCCCAGGTCGCGTCGAAACCGGCGGTGAACAGATTGCTGGTGCTGCCGGCGCCACCGCTGGCGTGGGTATTGTTGGCGCTGGTATTGTTGGCGCTGGTATGCGCCCGCGCGGCCGAGCCAACTGCGTTCACCTGCGGCCCCAGTTTCCCCGCGACCGTGCGATATTGAAAGCGGGCTTCGCGCAGCCGTTCGCCGGCAATGCGCACATCCAGATTCGCGGCCAGGCCGTCCGCGATCAGCCGCTCCATCACCGGTTCATGGAAGATCGTCCACCACTGCGCGAGGTCGGCGCCGCCGGCTGTTTCTGACGCTACCTGAGCGTGGTAGGCGTCAGGCAGCTTCACTGCGGGCCGCACGAAATCGTGCCCGGGACCACAACCGGCGGCCATCAGCAGCGCGACCGCTATAAGCGGCTTCCGGTTCACGGCGTCACCGGCGAGACCGGCGCAGCGTCAATGAACACATCCATCAATTGCCCGACAAACACCGGCAATTTACCGCCGGGAAAGGAGTAGAGCACCTGCAGCACGCGGGTGTCGACGCGTTCGCTACTGGCTCCGGTCAGCGAGCGCTTCGGCACCACATATGGCTCGATGCGGTCAAAGGTCAGATCAACGCTCAGGTCGCGATTGCCGCGCACAAACGCATGCGCTTTCGCCCCGGCCCGGATGCGCCAAGCGTCGTTCTCGTCGATGTCGACGCGCACGCGCAGCACGTCGGTGCGACCCAACACCAACAACGGCCCCGCCGCGCCGCTGACAAATTCGCCGGCCCGGGTGTTGACCTGAAGAATGGTGCCGGCGATCGGCGCGTGGATCGCGAGCTGCGCCACCGCGGCCTGCGCCTGCGCCAGTTCGGCGCCCGCGCCTGCCTGCCGCGCGGCCGCAATCGCCAAAGCTTGTTTGCGCCGTGTGCGTTCTTCGGCGCTAACTGCGCGCGTGTCGGTGAGTTTTTCGACCGCGGTCCATTGGCTTTGCACGTCGGCCAACGCCGCCGTGATTTCGGCGACGTGGGCCTCGGCCAATTGCACCGCCGCGCGTTGCGGCCGGTCGTCTAACTGCACCAGCAACGCGTCCGCTTTCACCTCATCGCCGACCTTCACCGCGATCGCTTGCACGATCCCGGCCAGTTGCGTGCCCAGACTGAAATTGTCGCTGCCGGCCTCGACGATGCCGGCACCGGCGACGGTCAGCGCGAACGGGGTTTCGGCCGGCGCCGCGATCGGCTGCGCCACCGCCATCGGCTTGGCGCCCTGCACCACCGTCCACCCGGCAAGGGCCAATCCGGCGACAGCCAGCGCGGGCAGCACAAACGGACGGACATTAACCATGATCAAGCTCCTGAGATTTTTCGCCGGTAATTTCAGCGCTTTCAGCGCCTTCGCCAACCACGCGGCCATCGTCCATACGCACGATGCGGTCGGCGTAGGAAAAGATGCGCGCGTCGTGGGTGACAATGATCAGGGTGCGGCCGTCGCTGCGCGCGAGGTCGCGCAGCAGCTCCATCACGGACTGACCGGTCTGATGATCAAGCGCGCTGGTCGGCTCATCGCACACGATCAACTTCGGCGCATGCACGAGCGCGCGCGCAATCGCCACCCGCTGCTGCTGTCCGCCCGACAGCTCTGCGGGCAGCGCGCCGGTGCGTTCGCCGAGTCCGACCCGATCCAACATGAGCGCGCCGCGCTTCACTGCGGCCGCGAACTCGACCCCATTGATCAGCAACGGCACTGCCGCGTTTTCCGCCGCGGTCAAAGTCGGCAGCAGGTTAAAAGCCTGAAACACGAAGCCCAATTCGCGCCCGCGCCGCGCGGTGCGTTCATGTTGCGACAGTGTGGAAAAATCAGCGCCGAACACCAAACACTCGCCCTCGTCGCGATCCAAAATGCCGGCAATGATCGAGATCAACGTGGTCTTCCCGCAGCCCGACGGCCCGACCAACATCAGCACCTCACCCGCAGCCACCTCCAGATCGACCCCGCGCAGGGCCGGCACGCGGTTTGCCCCGCTGCCATAAAACTTGGTCACGCCGCGCAGGCGAACGGCCTGCGTATCGGTAACAGAACGGGTGGCAGTGGTCATGGCATCAGCCCTTAAACACGATCGCGGGCTCTAACTTGAACACGGTGCGAATCGCCAGCGCTGCCGACAGCATGCAGATACCCGCGACCGCCACCGCAGAGATGAACAGCAACTGCCAGGGCATGCGAAACGCGAGCTCGGTGCCCTGCACCGCCAAGCCAAACAGCGCCGCCAAACCGACGCCCAATCCGTAGCCGATGAAGCCGACCAGCGCTGCCTGCATCAGGATCATCCGCAGCAACATGCCGTTGGTCGCGCCCATCGCTTTTAACGCGCCGAATTGTTTCAGGTTGTCGTGGGTGAAATTGAAAAACGTCTGCCCAGCTATGGCGGTGCCGACCAAAAATCCGAGCAGCACCGAGATTCCAAAATTGATCGGAATGCCGGTGTTGGTGAAGAAATAGTGATAACTGGCCTCACGGAACTGTGCCTGCGTGCGCGCGATCAAACCGGTGCGCGACGCAATGCGCACACACAGCGCATTGCGATCTTCGCCCGGCTTTGCGCTGACCAACACATACGACAGCATCTTGCGCGAAGTTGGCGCATAGCGCAAAGCGCGGCTGTAGGTGGTGTAAACCTGCGGCGCGAAGATGAAGCTCCGCGACGCTTGGCAGATGCCGACCACCACCGCGCGATGATCGTTAAGCTCAAGATTATCGCCGACTTTCAGTGGGATCTTCGCGCCGGTCATCGGATCAGTGCGCGCAAACTGACGGTGCGCGCCGACCTCATCCACGATCACGCTGTCCTCGCGCTTCAGGTCGGCCAACGTCCCCTGCACCATGATCGCCGGGCCGCCGATCAGACTCGCATCATCCAGGCCGATCACCAAACAGCCCTGTACCCGGCCGCTGTCCAGGCGCGTGTTCAACAGCGCGCGATAATGCGGCACCGCCCACTGTACGCCCTCGACCGAGCGCACGCGCGACAGCATGGTGTCTGGCATCGGTTTCACCCCATCCAGGTCGATGGTGCGCACGTTCGCATCCATGACCCAAATATCAGGCAAACCAACGTCATTGATGGCGGTGTAGGCGCGCGTCATGAGCCCGACAAATATCGACGCCTGCTGCGTGATCAGCAGCGCCGCGAAGGTCAGCCCCAAGACGATGCCAAGGAACTTCGCGCGATCGCCCATCAGCATTTTCAGCGCGATGCGGTTCATCGGCGGGCTTTCTGCCGTAGCGGTTTCGCGGCTGACGGTTTTGCCGCTGAAAGTTTCGAGCGCTTCGCCGTGGGCGGTTTGATCGGCGGCGGCGGCGGCGCCGGCTGACGGCGTTGGCCCTGAGTACGTTCGGCACGCAGCGCCGGTTTCGACGTGGCCGCGGCACTCGCGCCACGCGCCCGCACGCCGGCTAAACCGCGCAGCGAAAACAGCGTCACCTGTTCGGCCAACGCATCGATCTCGCTCGCATCGAAGCGCAGATCGGGCTCCAACTGTGCAATAAATGGCCGCGCGTGATGGTAGAACGCGCATTGCGCGATGACGCTGGCGGCATGTCGACGCAGTTCGGCGTGCGGCAAATCACCCACCAGTTCGCGCACGATGACCAGCAATTGCGTCCACTGCGGCCGGATCGCGCTGGCGATCATCTGCTCCAACGCGCCGGTCGGCTCGACCATCTCGCGCGCCAACAACCGATCGAACCACGCCGGGCCTTCCTGGCCCAACATGCAGCGCAGCTTCTGCCGGATCACCACGCGCAGCCGTTCCGCCGGACGCAGCCGCGCCAGTTCTGCGGCATCGACCGGCGCTGGAATCGAGGCCGCGTGCGCATAGCGGAACACCGCCGCGTACAGCCCAGCCTTGTCACCGTAGTGATAGTTCACTGCGGCGATGTTGGCCTTCGCCCGGGTGCAGATCTCGCGCACGGTCGCGGCGCGGAAGCCATGCGCGGCGAACACTTCGCCTGCGGCGTCTAACAGCCGCTGCTCGGTGGCGGCTGGTCGGTCAGGTGCCACGGCGCGGGCGGGACTGTTGCTGTCGATGTTCATACGCGTGATATAAACGCACGATTCAAACTGTTGTTTACATTCAAGCCAAACTTGGCCGCCGGCGCGCGCGAGCCAAACGCCGACCGGTGCGGTTGCTGCCTCCTGCGCCCCGCAATGCTGCGCGCATGCGCTTCACGAAAATGCACGGCTGCGGCAACGATTACGTCTATGTCGACGCTTGGCGCGAAACCCTGCCCGCAGATCTGCCATCCCTGGCGCAACGCATCAGCGACCGCCACACCGGCATCGGCGCCGATGGCCTGATCATCGTCGGGCCGTCGGACGTGGCCGATGCGCGCATGACCATGTTCAACGCCGACGGCAGTCAGAGCGAGATGTGCGGCAACGGCTTGCGCTGCGCCGCGAAACTGGCCTTCGACCATCGTCATGTCCGCGGCCCCGCCCTGCGCGTGGAAACCGGAGCCGGCGTGTTGGACGTGACGTTGCTGATGCAGAAAAAAGTCTGCGCCGGCGCACAGGTAGTGATGGGCCGACCGCGCCTGACGCCGATCGCGGTGCCGGTCACACATCCCGGACCCGGACCGCGCCTGGAGCTCATGGTCAGCGTCAACGGCGAGCGACTGCGCCTATTAGCGGTGGGCATGGGCAATCCGCATGCGGTGCTCTTCGTCGATGACCCGGACAGCTTCCCGGTCGCCACCGTCGGCCCGCGCCTGGAACACCACCCGCGCTTCCCGCGCCGCACCAATGTCGAATTCGTCGCGCGCCTCGCCGACGAAGCCGGCCTGCCGGTACTGCGCCAACGCACCTGGGAACGCGGCAGCGGCGAAACCCAAGCCTGCGGCACCGGCGCCTGCGCGACGCTGGTCGCCGCCGTCCTCACCGGCGTAATCCCCGGCCGCGAAGCCACCATCCGCCTCAACGGCGGCGACCTACACGTACGCTGGGCCCGCGACGACGGCCCGGTGGTGCTGACGGGGCCGGCGGTGGCGGTGTTTAGCGGCGAGATTGATGACTAACGGACAAGCATCGGCCGGCGCGAGCCAGCATGGTGGGATGATGCGAAAACCACACGTCCAGCGCTAGGAAGCATGCGCTTGTTAGGCCGATCACCATCCAAGACTGGTGAAATACCCCCTATAAACGCAAAGACACAGAGCAATCGTAGATATAGCCATCAAAGCTGAGCCAAAGATACGTACAGAGTGAGTGCTTTTTTTTACAATCATTAGCACGGATAGACCAAGTAAGATTGACGCTAGAAGGTACTGTATCAGGCCAATGGATTCGACTGCTGATCGCAGTTGATCGCGCGCCGTGTGTTGAGCTGAAATTCGCCATTTTCCATCTGCGAATGAGCCGTCCAGATTCCTGTCCGTTCTGGGCAAATAGTAGCCGGCGTTTGCATTTAGTATTTCGATATCTACTGCAATCGAAGAGACCACGATCCCCAATATTGCCAGAATGGCAAGAATGACGTACTTCATCTCGTAGGCCTAACATAAAGCTAAAACGGACCATTTACTTATAATGCAGCATAATGGAACAAGTAGCGTGGTGGGTGATTGGAAAGAGAACAGAGACGTAGCGTGAAGAACTGAGCGGGACATGGCGCCAGGATTCACTGATAACCTTAGTCCGCGAATTCTTGATTGGAGCTGGGTGACTGGAAAAAATAACACGAAATGGGCTCGTTTTCAACGTCTGGTTAGTCAATATTTCCTATTTATTATAATAATTCCATTGAGTCCGGTGAATCAGCTCTGTGTCAAATGCAATACATGGAAAGTAGAAATAATAAAGAAACCTAGAAGGAGAAACACATTCTCCTGATCTTTGAAATATCACAGAAGGACACCATACTTTTTCTTCATGAGACATACTGCGAAACGAAGAAACGTACTTTCCTCTAATTGACATTGGAACATAAGAAACAAAATAAATTAAAACCAATGCCCCAAATATTCGATCGACAGATTTATTATTGCAGCAAAGAATACGCATAATATTCACTAAATGTATTTAGGTATTGGCTGACAGTTTATTAGGCGGCGGTGCGCATTTGCGCTGTTGGTACGGACTGCGGTCTATTGCATGCCATGATGGCGGCACTATGGAGCACGCGCATGTCAACGTCAACTGTTCGCTCTACAGTTCGTGGTACGTCCGATAGGCGACTGAAGACTGTTGGAATATTTACCTTCAAGCTGTTTTACTCCAAGGTGTTTCCATGTTGGCGCTGGCTTAGTATCGGCGCCGGATTGAGCGGTTGCTAGAGCGTTTTCCGGGCTGCTGATCTACAGCCTTAAACGAAGAAATTAGTACGCCCTCGTTGTCGTGCGCCATAATTATTGCGCAGAACATGTCTATCTCCAATAGGTCTCGTTGCTTTTCCCATACTGTTAGATTATTAGATACTTACACAGTATTTCGTATTTTTGACCGTCAATATTTCCAGGCCCCCTCACTGCATTTTCGACGCTCCTTATTCCAGAGCTTTAGATCCTTTGCAATTATAATGCTCAACCTATAGCGCCGTCGCCTTTCAGATGAGCTGTTGTAGGCGAACATTGAAGTAATCGTGTAATATCGGCAGGAATTAACTTCGCGCCCTTGATCCAAAAGCTGACGGTAGATTTTATGATTTTGTGCATGGTTGGCAATTGATGCACTGTAGAAGTTCGGAACAATATGTCAGGCTATTGCTCAAACTAATCAGAGCTAGGAGCTAGGCGGAGTCCGCATTGAGTATTTGTTCAATGGTTTTCAACGAGGAAGGATGTCCGTATTGCCTGTACAGCCAATACCTGGGCTCCGCATAAATATCGGCTATATTGTTTGGTACATCACTGAATTGCTGCGAGTAAATACTATCAACGAAAAATGCGTTGGCTCCGGTGTGCGAATTACAACACACCACTCGGTAATTGGAATGAGCGAAAAGCTTCACAAAGCTAGTAAGCGAGGCGCCGAAATAATCATCGCCAAGCCAGCGATGATTGGCGTCATAAGCAATCTTGAATTCAATCGGTGGCAAAAATTTGGCATTGTATTCAATGACGAATAGTTTCGGGCGGAATCCGTCCGATAATAAAGCCTCGACTAAATATATGTCGTTGCCGTCCAGATCGAGTGAGGCAACACTCGGTGAAGTTGCCCCAATCCGCCGCAGGCCCAGCCTTGCCAATTCGACGATATTTTCCCGCGTGATCCAATTTTGGAGGTATGTAAAGCGACTAGAAGCTGACTCCTTTATTTTTGGCCTAATCGCTTCTACACCAACCCAAAACCCCCTCCAGCCTAAAGCGGCTAGTATTAAAGTATTGTTTTCCATGCCGTCACCAACGCCAAACTCGACATAGACTCCTTCAGATATCAGATCTAAACGCCTTAGGATTTCTAGGGTTATGCCGTCCTCGTCGGTTTGGCTGAAACATTTTTTCCCGAATGCGTTCAAGGGATTTTTGTATTGGGATTGCAAATTCTTCGTTTGCTGGAAGAGGGTTAAGTCATAAATCGCTTCAATCAGGTTAGCGATCCTCCCGATTTCAACGCGTTTCCAGTGAAGGTGTCGCTTAATTTTTTTGAGAAAATTCATGTGTTGAGGTTCGTGTTGGGGTTGTCTGATTATTGTAGAAAACGCAAACGAATTGTGACGTCTGATACACCCAGCGTCTGCAATCAGGCGCCATGGCCAGCGATGCAGGACGAAGGCAATATTGTACCACAGTTCGTTGCATTGCCTTGTTGGTCATCCATCAGATTATCTTTGTGCATTTCAATTAAATTTTCAATCGTTAAGTGTTATGGCCAATGCAAAGATAATCTGGATACATTCGAGGCCTGCATTTTTTGTGTATAAAAATCGCAGCACAATGAAATAAGTTGATCTTAATACTGGGCTTCAGGCTTCTATCCTAAATGCTTGGTGCCTCTCTTGTGAACTTTAGAAATATTTCATGGGGTTATTCATATTTAATTGGTTCTCTGAACGCCCGACTTCCTAGTCAGCAAAGCACCGAGTGACCTCATACTCAGGCAAACCTACTTGATAATTTCAGCCCTGCATTCCGCAGTGAGTCTCAAGCACGCGGCGTTGACTCTGCACGAAAATGTGAGTGTTATGACTTGATATGTGTTCTACGGCATTGGCATGTCTATCGCTCTAAATCTGCATGCTCAAACCCAGTGTTGCTTTAGTAGTGGTAATATTTTTTAACAATATTCCGGTAACTTTGTCGCGGGGTAATTATGTCTACGCATATTGAGTGTGTTGCAGGATCACTGGCCCAGGCACAAAGCATTGTTCACAGCCTTCACGAAGCGGGAATTGCTCAGGACGCGGTTTCCTACCGCTTGCCAAGTAGCAGCCAGCCCGAGAAATTCGATCGAGAATTCGTAGGATTGGGTGCGCCCAGCGATGAGGTTCTGCCGCCGGGTGGAGTGAAAGGCATGCTTAGTGGTCCGGTGGGCTGGGGCATTGGTCTGGGAATCCTCGGTTGGCTAATCGGTCTGTGCTTGGTGCTTTTTTCGGGTGCCGAACCGCGGTTGAACACAGGCAGCAATCGTGCGCTGCTGCTCCCGCTGATTGTTGCCTGCGGTGGCGGCGTGTTGGGATTAATTATCGCCAAAGTCATGTCACGCCGCGAGCGGCGCCGCTATCGGGATAAGCTCCGCGATGGTCGCATTTTGATTTCCGCTAAACTTCCTGAAGGCCCTGACAGAGATCATGCCCTGTCCATATTCCGACAGTCCGGAGCAGAGCACATCGCTTTACAGCCCCAGGATTAGGCACGACCTCGGTCACCTCGCCGCCGACGGCCCTCCGACCGGCCGCAGGCGGGCGCGCCCTTAAAATGCGCGCCCGCCTGGGGTTTTGGGGCGGCTTTACTGTGATAGCGCAGGCGCACGGGCTCCTTGAATTGCCATTCGAGGCAGCGATAGCGATTGGGTAGATCTCACTTCTTCGAACACGGCCCGGCGAAATACGCAGGGCCATCGGTTGCGACTTTCAGTTGTAAGATTGATTTATATACGGCAGACGTCGCCGCGCGCGTTTGCTGAATCGCCAACGACAGCCGTAGAATTGACAATGCCGCCGATGTCCGCTTAGTGCCGCCGGCCTGCCGCGGTGCTGCGGCCACACTCGTTCGCATCCCCTGGGACTTTTTTCGTGCTGTTCAATTCACTGACCTTTGTCCTGTTCTTCCTGATCGTCCTGGGCAGTTACCGCCTGATTGGAAATTGGGGCGCGCGCAAGAATCTGCTGTTGGTCGCCAGCTACATTTTTTATGGGGCGTGGAATCCGCCGTTCGCGCTGCTGTTGTTGCTGTCGACGGTGGTCGATTGGTTGGTGGCCGGGCGGATGGACGCGCAGACCGATCCGGGTCGGCGGCGAGCTTGGTTGTTGCTGAGCCTGGTGGCCAATTTGGGCATGCTGGGCTTCTTCAAATACGGCGACTTTTTGCTGGCCAATACTGGCGTTCTGCTGGCCGCGATGGGCATCCATTATCAGCCGCCGAGCATGGGCATTTTGCTGCCGGTAGGCATCTCGTTCTACACCTTCCACACGCTGTCCTACACCATCGACGTGTATCGACGTGAGATCCGGCCGGAGCCTTCGCTGCGTAATTTCGCGCTGTTTGTGTCGTTCTTTCCGCAATTGGTCGCCGGGCCGATCGTGCGCGCGCGCGACTTCCTGCCGCAGCTACAGACTCCACCGAAGCCCGCGCCGGGACGTTTGGGTTGGGGCCTGTTTTTGATGACGTTGGGCCTGTTCGAAAAAGTGGTGGTCGCGGACACGCTGTTGGCGCCGACCGCCGATGCGGTGTTCGGGCATACCTTCCCGCTGCATGCCACTGATGCCTGGGCCGGGGTGCTGGCGTTTGCCTTTCAGATCCTGTTCGACTTCGGCGGCTATTCCCTGTGCGCGATCGGCGCCGACCTGTGTTTCGGATTTCACATCCTCGACAATTTTCGTTTCCCCTACGCCGCGATTGGGTTTTCGGACTTCTGGCGGCGCTGGCACATTTCGCTGTCGAGCTGGCTGCGCGACTACCTGTACATTCCGCTCGGCGGGAATCGTCACGGCGGTGTGCGCACCGGCGTGAACATCATGGTGGTGATGTTGCTGGGCGGGCTGTGGCACGGCGCGGCGTGGACCTTTGTGGTCTGGGGCGGGCTGCATGGACTGTTCCTGTTGGCCGAGCGCGGGGTGCGCTGCGTGGTCGGCGACGCGGCCTGGGCCAACACCCGCGGCGCGGCATTTGTTGGCTGGGCCGTGACCTTTCTGGGCCTCTGCATCACCTGGGTATTTTTCCGCTCGGGCAGTTTTGGCGCGGCGATGAAAAACTTGGCCAGCATGGCCGGCGCGTTCGGCGCCGAGGGCGATCAAATCCTGAGCACGCGCGCGCTGTTGCAGGTTGGCGCGGTGGTGGTGATCGTGTTGTTGGTCCACGCCCGCCTGCGCAAAAGCAGCTTAGAAGCCGCGGTTTCGACTTGGCCGACGTGGTTAGTGACGGTGGCCTGGATCGCCATGGGCGCGGCGATTCTGCTCGCGCAGGGCAACGGCAGTGCGTTCATCTATTTCCAGTTCTGAGGGCCAACCATGCGCTCACTTTCTTCTGCCTCAGCCACCACTGCCACTGCCTTCCAACGCCCGATCCCGGCCCTGTCCTGGACCGCTCTTGCCTCCATCACCGCGATCGCGTTGGTGCTGTTGGTGGCCGCCTGGGAACGGCACTGCCGCGCCATCGGCTATGCGCCGGGCCTGGACGACACCAGCGATTTGTGGGTCGAACAACGCCGTAGCGTGCGCCCCGACGAAACCGTCATCATCGGCGCCTCGCGCGGACTGTACGGCCTTGATTTGGATGAGCTGGAATCGGCCCTCGGGCGCCGGCCGGTGCAGCTGTGCTTGGTCGGGTCCTGCGTGTATCCGATCCTTCAGGACTTCGCCGATGACGCGTCGTTTCATGGCACCGTGATTTGCGACCTGGTGCCGGGACTGTTGTTGGTGCCGCCGATGGCGCCGCCCTACCACAACGCTGAAAAAGCGCTGGAGCGCAAGCGCACGCAAAGCCTCACGCAGCGCGCCAGCCACCTGCTGTCGCTGCCGCTCGAACGGACCTTCGCCTGTCTGCAAATGGACGATCTCACCCTGGCCGACCTGTTGCGTGACCTGCGCATTCCCAATCGTGCCCACGCGCAATTAGGCGCGGCCCTGCCGCCTTATTTTGGCCGCATCGATCGCGACCGCCGCACCTGGATGATCGACCGCGTGCAGACCGACGCCGCGCTGCGCGATCGGATCCAACGCGGCTGGATCCCGCTGTTCTCACCACCGCCGAAACCGCACTGGATCCCGGATCAGGCCTTCGGCGCCTACATGCACGCCATGGTCGACGGCCGCTTCGCCGCCATGGCCAAGGCCGTCGACACCATCCGCCAACGCGGCGGCAAAGTCGTCTTCCTACGCATGCCCTCTACCGGCGACCTGCGCGTGGTCGAAGACCGCCTCAGCCCGCGCACCGAGGTCTGGGACCGGCTGTTGCGCGAAGCCAACGCCCCCGGCGTGTACGCCGAGGATCACCCCGAACTGTGCGGCTTCGATATTCCCGAATCATCGCATTTGAGCGCCACGGCTTCGGTGGAGTTTACCCGCCAATTGGCGCCGTATATTCGCACGGCGCTGGCCGCGCACTGAAAAACAATCTTATCTGACATGGATTTTTTTCAGAATGACCAATGCAATACCGCCGAGTATTGCCACCGAGGCCAACACCAAGCGCACGGTCATGGGCTCGCCTAAAATCAGGACGCCACCGAATGCGGCGATAATGGGAACACTCAGTTGCACGGTCGCCGCGCTGGTTGACCGCAATGCCGGCAAGACGCTGTACCATATAATATAACCCAATGCAGACGCGACTGCTCCGGACATGACGGCGCATAGCGCACCGGCGGTATCGACAGAGGCATTCCCCCGGACAAACACGACCAGAATGAAGGCCGCCGCTAATACCGCCGCACGCTTGAAATTACCGGCAGATACATTTGCGGGATCGCCCGCCCCTTTTCCGCGCAGCGAATAAATACCCCACGCCATACCGGCGGCCACCATAAGCAATGCACTGACGAGGGGCGGCGACGCCAGGCCGGGCGATAATAAAACCGCCAAGCCTCCTCCAGCTAAAAAAATCCCGGCGATTTGCGTCCGCGATAGTTTCTCTCCGGTCCAAATCCCATATCCAATCATGCTGACCTGCACCGCAACAAACAGCAGCAGCGCGCCAGTCGCGGCCGAAAGATGCACATACGCCAACGAAAATCCACCGGCGTAAATAAACAGTGCCAAAGCAGAACGCCAATTCCCCGCGCCAATAGCCTTTCTGCGCGTCAGACGAACAATCAGCCACAACACCAGCGCGCCGGAGATCAAGCGAATCGCAGTAAAACTCGCCGCATCAATCGTCGTGCCCCGCAAAGCGGCACGACACAGCAGCGAATTTCCCGCAAACGCGAGCATGGCCAATGCTGTTAATAGAGCTATTCGCATAGGTGACATTTTCATTTATTCCCCGAGTGTTCAATAGCGCCCAACGTCTATAACCCCGAGGCTGTTGAAAAGTTTTGACTTAATAGAACATAGCCCATTTCATCAGCCTTGATGTATCACAAGGCCAGACTGCCGTTGGCAACAGGGCTAATTATACGTCAAATGCGAGGCGAATTCCGTTATCGACGGAAAACAGCAGTGCCGGATCCAGTTCACAGACAAAGTCCGATATTCTGGTTTTATTAATGGTTAGAATCTGCGAAACATTGATAACGCTGTCTTTGGCTAATCCGGACTCTTCGTGTTTTACCAATACATTGCCGGGGGCTTTGGCCAAAGCCACGTTCGTCGTTAGCATTGCGACCATTACCGTGGGTATTGAACTGGCATTAAAAAGATCCGACTGGATTATCATAACCGGGCGTCTGTCACCCGGCTCATTCCCAATTGGGCTATCCAGATTTGCCCAATACACTTCTCCGCGCCTCATTTCCAATCATTCCCAGGCAAATCAGCAATCCCGGCCGATTCAAATGCGGTGTCAATAGCCACAGATGACGAATACACCTTATTTAATTGATCGGTAATTCCATGGTCGCCTTCCTTCTCAACATACCATCGAATGGCATTCGTATAAAATTCGCTTCTGCTCATCTTTTTGCGACGCTGAATCCGCTCCGCGGCTTGAAAGACGCTGTCTGGCAGTGATATTGCAGTCTTCATGTTTGGAGTATGACCGGTTATACCAGTCGATCAAGCATGCGCTCACCCTTGTTGAAAGCACCCCGATGTTTGGGAGCGGCCGCTGTGCGAAGCCAATGGCCAGTTGTATTCACTTAGGATTACGAGAACCTGTGCGATTTCGACATCCCCGAATGGTCGTATTTGAGCGTCACGTCTTCGGTGGAATTTAACCGCCAATTGGCGCCATATATTCACGCGGCGCTGACGACAACGTCGCGTCAGAGCGTCGAACGACGCGTTCGCCGGACGCAACGGCATGTCATGTTGATTCGGGAATTGGTGTAATCGCCCTCTTGCCGCCTGCGATTATGTGACGTAAACCAATTCCATTTTCCAGGATCCTGTCGCAGCAGTATCGGGATGAATAGTCATCCCCCTTGCCGGGCATTAATTATCTACAGTTTCTGCGCCTTGGTGATTAATGACGCGCCGCAGTTTTCGCACCTCAACGAATCAGGCGATGTCTTGCGGCCGCATTTGGAACAAGCGTTACTGTTTCTTATTTTAATTCCAAGTATATGATTAATAATTAAGGCGAATCCAATCCACATTGCCATATTTGCGGTCATTCCTGCCCAGGTTACTGGCGCAATCATTGATCCCGAAACATTTACATAAACTTCGGTGCCCAGCCAATGAAGGAGCAACCCCGCCGGAAAACAATAAAACATATTAATATACAATCCCATAATAAATGGAATGGCTAATATTTGCAAATGTAACAACGATCCGACAAGCGCCAATAGTGCGAAGATGGCGAATAGTAGATTTGGTAGCACTCCAATAGTAAATGGAATTAGATAGTACCCTACTCGGACGTTCCATATTAATTTGTCTGTGATGATAAAGCCTGCTTTGTGGGTCTTGCGCCGGTTCAAATATAATACAAATAAGACGATTAGTAGCAATAATAACATTAAAATAAATCCATTATAGACAAGCTCAGCATTAAGAGCTTCGGGGACGGACGCCCAGCGTCCGTGATCAGGGGACTTGGATCAGCCCCGCATTGCGAAATGACATAGTCGCAACCGGGATAGACATGCGGCCCGCTGCATCGCTTAGATTGGCATTTTGCAGCTGAAGCAAAATCACAGGCTAAAATTCTGCTATTGAACATTTATAATTATTCAGTGTTTAATCGGTGTTTATTTACGATTATTGCCGTTAGACAACATAGAATGAACAGCGTGGCTTTCTAACACCACTTCACCAGCAGAAGAAATGCGCACACTTTCCAGAACTTGGTCAAAGCCATCGTTGCTTTCAATCTCGACTGACAGGCTTTGGTCCTTGATGTTTATTTTACCGCGAGCCGCTCTAAATTGCCCTTTGCAGGAACTAATCTTTTTATTTAACTGCACTAACTGAACGCCAGACAAGCCGTGCGCTGTCGATCTGCGATTCCAGTAAACAAGCGGACTGCCTGACAACTTTCCTTTTATGGTATTTGAAACTGTTGTAAATGTTACCTGTGATATGTTTCTGTTTTCGTCTATCTGTATCTGCCTTTCAATATTTACGGATGTCGACATAAGGCATGCCAATATTACGATTAGAATGCCAATGCCGCAGGAAATAAAAGCGTTCCTCGCGTGTTATCCAATTTCCAAAAAGTAGTTATCGTCTTTTATTCGGGTCATTTGGGTCTGTCCAACGACAAAGATCACAGTGGCCGGCCAAACAAGCTAGCTGAAATAGAAGCAAGTATGTTACGAACTCCTGTGCATCACCTCGTTGGACCGCAATTTTATTGTTTAAAGACACCATATTTGTATTACAAGTTTAATTTATTATATTTTAAGGAATCATGTACAAAAGATTTCTTAAATAACATCGCTGCGCTTAGGCAATTTTTATTTACCCCATTTGCTAACATAAAGGCAAGGGGGAATGTGGCCGAAACAACGCTAGACGCGCTGAGTGCCCATGGGGCAATTGGAAGGGCGGTGGGGGTTGGCGATTCGGCGTCACATTCTCCCTTTCAGCGACTGGCTAGGCTGTTTAATGACTTCAGTTATTATTAATTTTTCTTGCGTACATTTAAGAATATCAGCAATTTCTTTAATTTTCGGCCTAACCCATCGGTGATCTGCGGTAATTTGCCATAGGATCGGAATGAG
Source organism: Planctomycetota bacterium (assembly GCA_038229115.1). Taxonomy (GTDB): domain Bacteria; phylum Planctomycetota; class UBA11346; order UBA11346; family UBA11346; genus JBBROQ01. Next base: position 27,926 of record JBBROQ010000001.1, read on the forward strand.
CCTGTCCCTGGATTCAATGAATACTACTCTCATTCCCTTTCTGTTCAGTCCATTCTTTGCAGTAAAATACACATCGCGCAAATTTGATACCTCTGTTATTTCAATTTCATCACCATTGTAACTCGTTAATCTTTCATTTATAATAACATATGGTTTCATGGCGATCTGAGTCTTATTAATTCTATGTAATATTACACAGAATGACACAGAGGAAAGCAAAGCGCCAGGGGCAATATAATATAAAGACTCACGATCTTTCCAGTAAACAAGGGCAACGATAATAATATAAATAAAGCCCGCCCATACACATGTGGTCTTTATTGGAATTGGCGGCAGATCAATGGATATCGTCCCATCTTGGGTTTTATTGATACGAACATTTGATGAAATTACAGCGGGCCAAGCTTTGAATTTTAAATATTTTAGGATTTCTTCGCTGTTATTCATTAGCGAAGCCCAACGTGGTGTATCGATTAACATAAGTGGATATCATTAGGTCAACTATTTTTATCTTAAATATTGTACGATTGGATTCATCAGAATTTATATTTTCAAGATGTCGGTCCAACATCAGAGAGCACCGTGACCATGCCCGACTGCCGTGGATCGCGCGGAAATCGTGGGTAGCAATTGGAACGATGGCTAGCGGAGCGTCAAGAACTGAGCGGCGGAACAGATCCCATCCTGAGCCATTAAACCAGGCTGCCGCGAATTCTTGACCATAGCGGTGGGCGGGAACGAACACGTCATGGGCTCCGGTGCATCGACTTGTTAGGCCACTTTTTCTATGATAATTGCATCATTATTGTCTTTATCCAAATATCGTTTTACCATGTAATTCCCATTGGGTCTATTTTTCAACAACAATAAAGTCGGAGATGAGCCATTAACGCTTTTGATTACATCATGGATTTTAGTTGGTGATCCATCTAATGGGAGTATTGCCAACGTTCCGCTATCTGACCCCAAAGGCCAATGATTCGGATTTAATGATTTTCCAGTTATGGAATCACTTGAACCAATAAAAATATCACCCATCGATTCTACAACGGAACCTTCGCTGGTAATATCGACTATCACTCCGCGTTTCTCTATAAACTTATAAACGTCGCATTGGTCGTCATTAAAGACATCGTCTAAATTGATAGGATCGCATATTAATATTTTACCATCTTTAACATTTATCGTTTCGTCACCGAAACCAACGCATGACAATTCTTCTTGTTTATCACATTGTGATATAATATATGTTTTTGTATTCATTTGTGGCCTAACAGTTTATTAGGCGGTTGTCCGCATTTTCGCTGTTGGCAAGGACTGTGGTCTATTGCATGCCATCATGGCATGCACTGTGGTACACGCGCATGGCAACGTCAATACTTCGCTCCCTTTCATAGAGAAAACTCGGGAACGACACTGCTGGTTGGCGAAAGAATTATCTTCCCGTCATTTTATGTCGTGGCTCTGCAAGTCGGCGCAGGCCGAGTATCGGCGTCAGCGTTTCCCGCGTCCCCGCCGGTGACCTTTCGGGCGGCCGCGGGCGGGCGCGGTTTCGGCGGGTGCGCTGCCGTCGGCTTCGATGCGCTTGATTTGATCGCGTAGGCGGGCGGCTTCTTCGAAGCGCAGTTCTTCGGCGGCGGCGACCATGCGGGTGGTTAGGTCTGCGATGTCGGCAGTGGTCACGCGCGGGGCATCGCCGCCGGCGTCGTAGCCGCTGCCGGTGGGTTCGGCGACGCGACGGGCTTTGATTTGTTCGGCGAAGGTGTGGGCGGTGTCTTGCTTGGTCGCGGTGCGCGGGGTGATGCCGTGCTCGGTGTTGTAGGCGATTTGATACGCGCGGCGGCGGTCGGTTTCGCCTAACGCTGCGCGCATCGCAGCGGATTCGCCGTCGGCGTACAAGATCACTTGGCCGCTGACGTGGCGCGCGGCGCGGCCGATGGTTTGGATCAGCGAGGTCTGCGAGCGCAGGAAGCCTTCTTTGTCGGCGTCGAAGATCACCACCAACGAAACCTCCGGTAAATCCAGGCCTTCGCGCAGCAGGTTGACGCCGATCAGGCACTGCGTTTCGCCTTGGCGCAGGGCGTTCAGAATTTCGATGCGCTCGATCGCGTCGATGTCGCTGTGCAGGTACGTGGTGCGCACGCCGGCCTCGCTCAGGAATTCGGCCAGGTCTTCGGCCAGGCGTTTGGTCAGCGTGGTGACCAACGTGCGTTCGTTGCGCAGGCAGCGCGTGGTGACTTCGCGGATCAGGTCTTCGACTTGGCCGCTGGTCGGACGCACGCTGACCGGCGGGTCGATGATGCCGGTCGGGCGCACCAATTGCTCGGCACGCATGGTTTCGTGTTTTGCTTCATAGGCGCCGGGCGTGGCCGAAACGAAAACCATCTGTTTTACCAACGTTTCCCATTCAGCGAATTGCAGCGGTCGGTTGTCGAGCGCGCTGGGCAGGCGGAAGCCGTGCTGCACCAGGGTTTCTTTCCGGCTGCGATCGCCGGCGTACATACCGCCGATTTGCGGGACGGTGACGTGGCTTTCGTCGATCACGCACAGGAAGTCGGGCGGAAAAAAGTCGTACAGACAGTACGGTCGCTCGCCGGGTTTGCGGCCGGTCAGATGCCGGGTGTAATTCTCGATGCCGCTGCAATAGCCGACCTCGCGCATCATTTCCAAATCGTAGAGCGTGCGCGAGCGCAGCCGCTGCGCTTCCAACAGCGCGTTCTGATTCATCAGCTCGCGGTAACGCTCTTCCAGTTCCGCTTCGATGGTCAGACAGGCGCCGGCCAGGGTTTGTTCTTCGACCACAAAGTGCTTCGCCGGGTAGATGTTCATGCTCTCATGCCGGCCCAGAACTTCGCCGGTAAGCGTGTGCACGGTGGCGATTTCTTCGACCTCGTCGCCGAAGAACGACACCCGAATCGCGGTGTCGTCATAGGCCGGCCACAGCTCGACCACATCGCCGCGCACCCGGAATTTGCCGCGTTGGAAGTTCAGATCACCGCGGTTGTATTGGATATTCAGCAGCGACAGCAGGAACGCATTGCGCTCCAAGGCCAAGCCGACGTGCAGCGAGACGGTCAGATCCTGATACGAATTCGGTGAACCCAGGCCGTAGATCGACGACACCGACGCAACGATTAGGACATCGCGCCGCGACAGCAGCGAGCGCGTTGCTGACAAACGCAATTTGTCGATTTCCTCGTTGATTTGCGATTCTTTTTCGATGTAGAGGTCTTTGCCGGGCATATACGCCTCGGGCTGATAATAGTCGTAATAACTGACGAAATATTCGACCGCGTTATGCGGGAAGAAGCCTTTGAACTCGCTATACAGCTGCGCCGCGAGGGTCTTGTTGTGACTGAGCACCAGCGTCGGTCGTTGCAGATTCGCGACCACGTTGGCGATGGTGAAGGTCTTGCCGCTGCCGGTCACGCCCAACAGCGTCGGCGCGCGCTGACCCTCCAGTAAAGCTGCGGTCAGGGCCGCAATTGCCTGCGGCTGATCGCCCATCGGCGGATAGGGCGCGACCAGTTGGAAACCCGCGGCGGTGTCGAGCGATGGCATGCCGCCAGCGTTGGCGCGGGTCGCACGCGGCAAGCACGGCGGCCACACAGCCGCGGGCCGACGACGGCCCCTGCGGTTGTGCCGCAGGCAAGGCCGCCAAACTGCGGCCCTTCTCCGCGGCAGTTGCTGCACAAAGGAATCCGCCATGGCACCCAGGCCCCCGTCCCGTCGCGATCGCGCGCAATCCTCACGCAAACCAGCATCGAGTTCGGTCAGTGAAGACGCTGAGATCAGCGATGTCGAGGTCGTGATGCCCGGGCGTACGGATTCGGAAGTTGGCGGCGACGCCTTGGGCGACGACGTGAGCGACGACGCGCAAGCGATGCCGTCGGATACCGCCACTGCCGATCCGATCTCGTCCGATGCCGAAGTCGGCGCGATCAGCCGCACCCCGCGCCGTGGCGCGGACAAGGCCGCCAGCAGCACCGGCAGCCAGCGCAGTTCCCGCCGCGACCAACGCGCTGCTTCCTCAGCCAAAAATGATCGCGTGTCGCGCAAGAAAACCGTGGTCTCGGTGGCGCTGACGCCCGCGCAGCTGAAGCAGCGCGCGGCCGCCCGGCGTTTCGGCCGCAACCTGGCCATCGGCATCGTGCTGCTGATGGTCGGCGCGGTGGCGCTGTGGTGGTTCGTGCTGCGCATCGACAAGGTCGAGGCCGACGCGATCGGCCGTCTGGCGTCGGTTAACGCCAATGTCAGCACCATCACGCAAAACCTGCGCAACAAGAACGCGGCTGCCGCCCAGATCGCTTACGATGAAGCGCAGAAGACCCTCGAAGGCCTCGACCCGCAGCAGCGCGTCGAACTGGCGGCGAAAAAGTCTGAGGTGCTCGAAACCCTCAAGACGCTGAACGAGGAAATCGAGCACGTCCGCCGCGATGAAAGAGTCGCCGGCAACCGGCAACGGCTGCTGGATCAGTTCGCCAAGCTGCTCGATCCCACCACTGATCTCGACAAGTTGGAAGGCGACGCGAAGAAGTTCCTCGACAATCCGGTCACTGCCGATGGCGCCCGTAGCGAAGCCTTCGCTACCGACTACGCCGGCGAAGCCAACGCAGTCAAAGTGCAGATGCAGAACCTGGCCAGCGAACGCGTGCGGCGGTTGGCGGCGAGCACCACCGATCCGGTGTCGCAGGTGCAGGGCGCCACTGAAAACCTGGTGAAACAGGAGAAATTTGGGGAGGCTTTGGCGATGATCGATGAAACCGCGCGGAAATTTCCAGACGCCAAATTGGAGCCGGTCCGCGGCTACGTCACCGAAGCCGCGGCGCAGCAATGGACCGCGGTCGAAGGCTTCATTGCGGCCAAACTGGCCGACGTCAACGCGATCGGCTCGACCATCGCCGCGCGCAAATCCGCCGTGGCTCAGGCCCAGGCCCGGTTGAAGTCAGTGATCGACACTTTCGGCATCGAGAGCTACGTCAGCCAAGCGAAGGCGCTGCTGGCTAAGTTCCCGTAATCGAACGCCCCGAATAAAGCCGAGCGTCTGTGCGTTATTTTCTCTCCGGCATCGCCGGAGCCGGCATGAATCCGCTGGCGCAATTGCTGCGCGCCTGGGGCCACGACGTGCGCGGTTCTGATCGCGGTTTCGACGTCGGTAACCAACCTGATCTGGCCGAGCGGCTGCGCGCGCAGGGCGTGATGCTGGTGCCGCAGGACGGCGCGGGCATCACCGCCGATCGCGAACGCTTCGTATGTTCGACCGCGGTCGAGGATGCGTCGCCGGAAGTGCAGGCCGCGCGCCGGCTGGCCATGCCGATGCTGACGCGGCCTCAGTTGCTGGCCGAAATCGTGAACGCCGCGGCGCCCGGGGTCGCCATCGCTGGCACCTCGGGCAAAAGTACCGTGACCGGTATGCTGGCCTGGATCCTGCGTCGCGTCGGCCGGCCAACGACCATTTTGGGCGGCGCCGCGTTGGCGGGCGAAGGCACGGTCGGCGGCGTGGTTGCCGGGCCACAAGGCGGCTTGCTGATCGCCGAGGCGTGCGAGTCCGACGGCACTCTGATCGGCTATCGGCCGACGTTTGGTTTGGTGCACAACATCAGCCGCGATCACGCCGAGCTGGACGCGTTGACGGTGCAGTTCTCAACCTTCGCCTCCCAATGCGCGACGTTGTTAGTCAACACCGGCTGTGCGCATGCCGCAGCGTTGGCCAACGAACACTCGCGCGTGATCCGTTACGGAACTGGCGGTCGGGCTGACGTGGTGTTGGAAGTGATCGCGGCCGGACCGCACACCGCGCGCGGCGTAATTGCCGCCGATGGTGCGGAAGCGCTGTTAGAGCTGCCGCAGCCTGGCGCGCACAATCTGGAAAACGCCTGCGCGGCGGTGGCGGTGGCGCGCGCGCTGGGCGTTCCGCTGGCCGCAGCGGTCGGCGCTTTAGCGGATTTCCCCGGTGTATTCCGCCGTTTTCAGGTGTTGGGCGTCACCGACACCGGCATCCGCGTGGTCGACGATTTTGCCCACAACGGCGAAAAGATCCGCGCCGCGCTGACTGCGGCGCAATCCGGGGCGGAACGCGTGCTCGCGATCTTTCAACCGCACGGCTTCGGACCGGCGCGCTTTCTGCGCCCGGAATTACGCACGCTGCTGCCGCGTCTGCTGCGACCGCAGGATCGCTTTTGTTACGCCGAGATTTTTTACGCCGGCGGCAGCGTGACGCGCGACCTGACCGCGGCCGACATGGCGGCCGATATCGGTGCCGACTGCGCCGCGGATCACGCCGAGGTTTTGCGTTGGTGCGCTGAACAGGCGCAGCCCGGCGACACGGTGTTGCTGATGGGCGCGCGCGATCCGGCTTTGCCGCGACTCGCGCAGGCGTTGGTCGAGCTGTTGTGATGTTCCTTTGTTGATTTTTTTTCCGTGAACAGCGAACCGCTCGACGAACTGGTCGCCGCGTTGCCCGACGGCGCGGCCTTCGCCGCCTCGCTTACCGGGCCGTTTCGCCGCGCGCTACGCGTGCATCCACTGCGCGGCCGGCCGAGCGGTTGGGGCGAACTGACGCCGCTGCCGTGGAGCGCAGGCGGATTTTTTCACGGCCCCGACTGCGATCCGGGCGATCGATTGGATCATCACACCGGCGCGATTTATCCGCAGGACGCGGCCAGTCAGGTGCCGGTGCTGTTGCTCGCGCCACGGCCGGGCGAAACCATCGTTGACGTGTGCGCGGCGCCGGGGTCGAAGAGCACGCAGATCGGACTGCTGTTGGGCGACGACGGCCTGCTGTTGTGCTGTGATGCCAGTCCGCAGCGCCGGCGCGTGCTGACCGAAAATCTGGCGCGTCAGGGCATCACCTGCGCGTTGGTGACGCCTATGCCGGTGGACATGTTGGCGACGCGGCAGCCGGGCTGCGCCGATGGCGTGTTGGTCGACGCGCCGTGCAGCGGCCACGATCTGCGCTCGGCAAAACAAGTCGCGCGGCAGGCGTCGCGGCAGCTGGATCTGCTGCATCACGCCAGCGTGCTGACGCGGCCGGGCGGGCGCATCGTGTACAGCACCTGCACGCCGTGGCGCGGCGAGAACGAAGGCGTGGTGCGCGCGTTTCTGGACACGCATGCCGACTGGCGCGTGGAGCGGATGGCGCTGAACGGGGTCGATGCAGATCTCGACGATTTGGGCGCGGTGCGCCTGTGGCCTCAGCGGCATGGCACCGAGCCGTTTTTTGCCTGCCGATTACGCGCGCCGGGCGATGACCAATACCCATCCACGTCGTTGGTGGGGCTGCCGCCGCGGCCGGTGTCCATTCCCCACCTGCCGCCCGGATTGCTGGCGTGGGAACGCGGCGCGACGGTGTTCATCGGCACGCCGCAGGTGGGCAGTTGTGCGCTGCCGTCAGAAGCGCGCGGGCTGATCATCGGCCGGCGCACGGTCGATGGCCTGCGCTATGACGCGTGGGGCGCGCAGGCACTCATCAGTCGCGGCGCGCCCGCGCACACGGTCACGCATGCCGACGCGCTGCGCCTGTGGGCCGGCGCGGCGGTCGACGCGCTGCCGCCCGCGGGAACTTTTGTGCGCACCGAACACGGCGCGCCGCTGGGCGTCATCACCGGCGAGGGTGCGCAGGCGCGGCTCGATATGCCAAGCCGCCTGCGCCGCGCGGGCCTCGTCTAAAACAACGGTTTTACCCGCTGTTTAGACGTCCAACTTCTTCGCCACCGCCAACGCATTGCGCTCAATGAAGTCGCGACGGATCGCGACGTCGTTGCCCATCAAGGTCGAGAACATGCGCTCGGCTTCGATCGCGTCGGCGAGCGTGACTTTGTACATGGTGCGCTTGCTGGGATCCATGGTGGTCTCCCACAGTTCGTCCGGGTTCATCTCACCCAGCCCTTTGTAGCGCTGAATATCCAGGCCGCGTTGGCCGTAGCGCTTCACTGTCGGCACCAATTGGCGCAGCGTAATCAGGGGCGTCTCTTCCTTATGATCGCGCAGCACCCACACGTTCAGACGCGTGGCGTCGGCCAGCAGATGCTCGACCGCGAAGCCGAGTTCGCGCAACTTGCCGAGCGAACGCTCGACCGCGGCGCGTTCGGTGAACTCGATGATTTCGGGCACGATCGTTGGCACCGCGTCGACGGCGGCATCTGCGGGTAACGCATCCGTGGTCGGTCGCACGTCGCTTTCACCGGCATGCCGACCAAGCATCTCGTCGAGTTCTTCATCGCTGACCAAGTAGCGCTCGGTCTCGCCGATGCGCGCCAGATACAGCGGCAGCAATCCACCGGCATTGCGCAGGCCCAGATATTCGTCGAGCGTCAGGCCTTTGCGCGCCAGCACCTGTTCGTGTTCGTCGAACTCGGCCAGGATTTCCGTCAGGCCGGTCAAACCTTGGCCGGTGAGTTCGCGCGCGGTCGCGCCCGAGCGATCGTCGAGCACCGCGCCATCAAGGCCGAGGCGGATAACTTCGTTGTTGAGCAGCTTTTCGTTGTAGACGTATTCGACGCTTTTGCCGCGCGAGACTTTGTACAGCGGCGGCGCGGCGACGTAGATGTTGCCGTGCTCTAACAGCGCATGCAGGTGGCGGAAAAAGAACGTCAGCAACAGCGTGCGGATGTGACTGCCGTCGACATCGGCGTCGGTCATGATCACGACCTTGCCGTAGCGCAGACCGCTCAGGTTGAACTCTTCGCCGATGCCGGTGCCCAAGGCCTGAATCATCGCCGCGATTTCGCTGTGGCCGAGGATCCGGTCGAGGCGCGCTTTCTCGACGTTGATGATCTTGCCCTTCAGCGGCAGAATCGCCTGATAGCGCGGATCGCTGCCGCGTTTGGCGCTGCCGCCGGCCGAATCACCTTCGACCAAGTAGATTTCGGTCTCATCAACATTGCGGCTTTGGCAGTCGCGCAGTTTGTCCGGCATGCCGGCGTTGTTGAGCAGGCTTTTGCGGTTTTTCCGGGATAATTCGCGGGCTTTGCGTGCGGCTTCGCGTGCCTCCATCGCCGCGCAGGCTTTCATAATCAGCTGCTTCGCGATCTTCGGATTCGCTTCCAAATAACCTTTGAGCGACTCGCCCAACAGCGACTGCACGATGCCGCTGATTTCGATGTTGATGAGTTTGTCTTTGGTCTGCGCTGAGAATTTCGGATCGCCGAGTTTCACCGACACGATCGCGCACAGCCCTTCGCGCAGGTCTTCGCCGCTGGGCGGCTTTTCGCTTTTGACGATGCCGTTGAGTTTCGCGTAGGCGTTGAACTCGCGCGTTAGTGCGGTCTTGAAACCTTCCAGATGCGTGCCGCCATCGCGGTTGCGGATGTTGTTGGCGAAGCACAGCGTCTGCTCGTCATAGCTGTCGTTGTACTGCATCGCCAATTCGACTTCGACGCCGTCGGGCGTCGCGCCCGCGACCGTGATCACCGGATGCAGCGCGCTTTTGCCTTGGTTCAGGTAGCGCACAAACGCGGCCAGTCCGTCGGTGCTGTAGAACACCTCGGCTTTGCCTTCTTCGCGCAGGTCCTGGAAATTGATGCGCACGCCGCTGTTGAGGAACGCCAGTTCGCGCAACCGCGCCGCGATGGTGGTGAAGTCGAATACGGTGTTGGTGCCGAACACTTCCGGGTCGGGCTTGAAATGGATCGCAGTGCCGCGCGCGCTGGATGGCGCGATGGTTTCCAGCGGCGTGACCGCGATGCCGTGTTCAAAGCGCATGCGGTAATGCTGGCCGTCGCGCTGCACATCGGCGATCAGCCAACTGGACACCGCGTTGACGCAGCTGACGCCGACGCCGTGCAGACCGCCGGATTTTTTGTACGCGCCGGCGCCTTGGTTGTCGAACTTGCCGCCGGCATGCAGGACGGTCAGCACCACCTCCAACGTGCTCTTGCCGCTGGAGGGATGCGGCGCGACCGGAATGCCGCGGCCGTTGTCGGACACCGACAGCGAATGATCGGGATGGATGCTGATCGACACATCGGTGCAGTGCCCGGCCAACGCTTCGTCGATCGAGTTGTCGACGGTCTCCCACACCAACTGGTACAGACCGCCCGCGCCCGGATCGCCGATGTACATGCCCGGACGTTTGCGCACCGCCTCCATGCCTTCCAAAACCTGGATCTTATCGACGCCATAATCTTCGCTGGTGACGGCGCTGGTTGGGGCGCAGCCGCTATGCGTTGGCGGCGTGTTTTCCTGCGTGCTTTCCAACGTGTTGGGGGTGGCGTTCAGATCGGAAGGCAGGGGCAGTTCAGACGTCATCGAGGGCTCCGGGCGAGTGATCGCGCGAGCGTAGCCGAGGCGCCCGGACGGCAACCAGTGAGACGGGTTTTGCGCGCGCAAAAATACCGGTGCAGACGCGGCAAAATCAGCGCTCGCGTGACCTCAGGGCACGACCCGTTCCGCCGGCGCGCTGCGCGTCACCTTGAACGCCAGATGCCGACTGAACGTCGGCGTCGAAACCGCCAACATGCCGCCGGGATGGTTCAGTTCCCGGCGCTCACGTTCCACACCCGTGTCCGCGTCCCACCACGCGATCGTCATCGCGCCGGCGGCGACATTCGCGCCCAGGGTTAGGTTCACGCCCTCGCGCAGCCGCGCCGTGCCGCCGCGGCTCCACGCTGCGTCCAACACATAGCCAAGCAGGTGCCCAGGCCGGCTCCACGCCTTTGCCCACAGTCCGGCCGTGTCGGCGCGTAGATCGATCGCTAACGCCGGAGCATCAGCATGCGTGCGCAGATCCTCGCCGGCCAAGAAGCGCGACAGCGCCGTGTACGGCTGCCAAGCGTCGTGCTGATCGATCCATTCAAACCACCACAACATCGGCGCGCCGCCGTGGCCGCTGACCAGTGCCGCCCACGGGCCAATGGCGTGCTCGGCGGCCAAACGTGCTGGCGAGGTGCCGCTCCAGTCGCCGCCGAACTCCGTCACCAACACCGGTTTTTTCAGCCGCGCCAGGCCATCGCGCGCCAGCGTGCTGGCGCGCAGCAACTCGGCGATGCCCTGATCTTCGCCGTGATAGGCGTCGATGGTGACATAACCGATCTCAGCCAAGCGCGTGACCTCGCCGTTGGTTACTTGATAATTCCCGGCCCAATGGGTGGTCACCGGATGCTGATAAAGGTCGAGCGCCTGAATCGCCGCGGCGGCTTGCTGATGCCATGGCGCTTCGTTGCCGCCTTCCGTGAGATTCACCTCTGATGACAGTTTCCAGCCCAGCACCGCCGGATGATCGGCGATGCGCGCCAGCAGATACCGCCGTTGCCGCTGCTGTCCGGCCAATGCCTCGGGGTCGTGATAGAAATCCTCGGGCCGGGCCAACGGCCCACCGCGGGCGCGATTCCAAGGATTATGCTCCCACTCCGTATCGGCTCTGAGGCTCGTTTGGCCGTGGTTCTGTAGCACCACATTCACCCGGATGCCACGCGCCCACGCCGCGTCTAACACCTGATCCAAGCGCCACGCGTTTTCCTGGTTGAAGCGTCCGATGCCGCCGTAACCGGGCCAATCGCCGCGCCATTCCATCGCCAAATTCCACGAACTCAGCCACACTTCCACTGCGTTGCCGCCGCTGGCCGCCAAGCGCGCCAAGTACGCGTCATAAGCGAACGTGATGCGATCCGGGGTCAGCTTGGTGTGAAAGACTTCCTGACCGCGGCGATCCCACACCGAGCGCAGGTTCGGCCCCAGCGGCCAGTAAAAACTACCGTCGACGCTGAAAAATCGGGAGTCATCGCGATCGACGCGCACATAGCCGTCCCATGCTTGGCCGCTGACGTGCAGCGCCGGCACGCGCACCGTCAGCGGTTCGCCTTCGTGCCAGCGCGCTAGCAACCGCACCTGATGCACGCCGGGCACGCGCGGGCGATAGCGCACGCGAAACGCCGGCGGGCCGATCGGCGTCACCACGTCGCGATCGCCGCGATCCGCGCACTGCATCGGCGTGGCGCAGAATCCCGGCACGCGTTCAATCACGCCATCCGGCCGCGTGATTTCGGCGTCCAGACTGAATTCGCGGTCGTCATAGGGATTCGTGGGAAACGGCACGGGCGTGACGTTGAGCGACCAACGTTCGCCGGTGTTCACCGTCGACGCGGACCGCGTCAGCGCGGTCAGTTCGCCGCTGATCGCGGGCGGTGTGCGCGCGCCGCTTTCCACCAACAACACCGGCACCGTGATCAGCGCGCGGCTGTTGCTGGCGCTCCAGAAAAAAATCCCAGCACGGTACAGCTCGGCCGCGTCCGCAGTGGTCAGCGCCGCGCGACCCGGTTCGGCGATCAGGCCCTGATCCAACGCCACGTCGATGATGCATTCGCCTGCCTTCAATTGCCCCGGCAACAAAGCCTGAAACCAGCGGCCATGCCGATCGGTGGCGAATACGCCCACGCCCAAATCCGCCGGCGCATCGCGCGGTACCACGATCCGGGCCCGCAATCGCCGCGCGCCGTCGGCAATTGCCGGCAGCGGATCACGACAGCGCATCACCGTGGTCAGCGGCGCGGCCAGCTGCACGGTGCGCGCAACCGTTTCGTCGCGTGCTGAAAACAGCGCGCCGACATCCACCGCGGATGCTGGCCCCATCAACAGCACCAAAATAAACCAACGCCACATTACCGTCATCATACGTCGACAGCCTGTGCGCCGCTGACCGCTGCATCGGGCGCAGTGCGGCGATCGACCAACCACTCAGTCACTTCCTGATTGCGGGCGAAGGTCACGCCGCACGGTAGCGCGCATGCGTGATCGCGCGGCTGTTTCGATTCTTGGATCCACCTTGTCCGCCCCTAAAGCGCTGCCTGCGGCCGAGTTTTTGCGCGCGGCGGTGCCGATCGCCGATGCGGCGTTGGAACACTGGCTGCCCGCCGCCGACGCGTGGCCGGCGCGATTACACGCGGCGATGCGTTACAGCGTGTTCGCCGGCGGCAAACGCCTGCGCCCGGCGCTGGTATTGGCGGCGTGCCGCGCGGCCTGTGGAGCCGACATTCTGTGCGCGCCGGCAATGGCCGCGGTCGAGCTACTGCACACCTACACCTTGATCCACGACGACCTGCCAGCGATGGACGACGACGATCTGCGCCGGGGCGTGCCGACCTGCCACAAGGCTTTCGAGGAAGCCACCGCGATCCTCGCCGGCGACGCCTTGCAGACGCTCGCCTTCGAAGCCGTCGCGGCGATCAATGCCGACGCGGTGCAGGTGCTGGCGCGCGCCGCCGGCAGTCGCGGCGTGGTCGGCGGACAGCAGGACGACATCGACGCCGAGGGCCAGCCGCTGGACACCGGCGCGGCCGGACGCGCGCTGCTGGAACGGATTCATCGCGCGAAGACCGCAGCGCTGATCCGCGCGTCGTGCGAACTTGGTGCGATCGCGGCGGGCGCTGGGCCGGACACCCGCGCTGCCTTGGCGACTTTTGGCGAAGCCGCCGGCCTCGCGTTCCAGATCGCCGACGACGTGTTGGACGCCACCGCCGACGTCGCGCGCTTGGGCAAAACGCCGGGCAAAGACGCGACGCAGGGCAAGCTGACCTATGTCGCGGTCTACGGCCTGGACGCCGCCCGCGCCGAAGCCACGCGCCGCGAACAGGAAGCGCTGGCCGCGCTCGCCAACCTGGGCCCGGCCGGCGAGCAACTGCGCGTGCTGGCGCGCTTCATCGTTGAGCGTGATCACTGATGCGCTGCCTGCCAGACCTTGCTCTCGCTCACCGAAACACTGCATTTTTTCAGCGTTTTTCGTTCATATCGGTAATCGCGCTGCTGCTGTCGGTGCTGCACGCCGCTGACGTTCAACCGCCGGCTGATGCTGCTGCGCACGCGGCCGACGGCTATCGCTTCACCGTCGGTAAGCCGCTGACCTACGCCTACGAAGTGCGCCAGGACGTCGGTTGGGAAAGCGCCGGCGATAAGCTCGCCTTCACCAGCACGCTGCTGTGGAAATTGTTGTTGGTGCCGCAGACGGTCACCCCCGAGCGCGTTACGTTGGCGATCACCGTCCTGCGCGTGAAAGCCAGCCAGCGCGGCCCCGGCGTTGAACTGGCCGCCGACAGCGCCGAGGTCGCAACCGCTGCCAGCGCCAGCAACGCCGACCCCCTGCTCGGTCCATTGCTGGCCGCCGAAGGCGTGACCCTGACGCTCGACCTCGACCCGCGCTCCGGCGTGGTCAGCGCGGTCAGCGGCGGCGAACAGTTGGTCGCTGCGATCGACAAACAAAATCCCAGCCGCTTCGCCGGCGACCCGCCGCCGCTACACGCCGGCGCGGTCGCCGCGTATTCGTCTGCCGCCCTCGCACGACTGTGGAGCGGCATTCTGGCCTTGCCCGCCGCCGGCACCCAGGCGCTCGCCATGGGCCCGCCGCTCGACGCCACCGTCGAGCGCACCTGGACCGGCAGCACCTACACCCTCGCCTTGCCCACGAATGCGAAGCCCGCGACCGGCACCCTCGCCAATGATCCGACGCCGGTCAGCGCGACGCTGAAATCCCTCGCCGGCAGCGGCGCGCTGACCCTGGTCGACGGCCTGCCGACGCTGGTGCGCGGCGAGCTGACCTACGACCTGTCGCTGTCGGCGCTGACGCAGCCGGTGACGCAGCATCATAAATTAAATTGGCAGCTGACGGCGCTGATTGGCGAATGACTAAACGAGTTGTTTTGATCCGGTGAAATACCCCTCAGGAGAATTGGCGTGAGTAACAAAAGCGAAACAAAACCACTTTTCGGCAAAAGCTTAAATGAGTGGGTTTTCGCCGGTATATTCCTCTTTGCCGGGCTTGCCCTAAGCAATGTTCCTTTTCTATTTTCAGTTAATTGGAGGTTCGCCGCCACTGTATTTGTCTTCGCGTTTCTCGTGATTTTGCAGGCTAGGTTTCTAGCGTTTTCCCTGAAAAGTATGTGGATTTACCCTAAAAATAAGTCTGGATACGTTTTGGTCCTGCTGATTTTGATAACGTTCTTATTTTCCTGCAATTCGCTCATCGCCGAATTCGCGCGCCAATAGCAGATTTATTGGAATTCGCTGGGTTTTTACAGTAAATTGAAAATGGTTTATGCGCACAACTGGGTCAAGGTGCAGTTATTTTTATCACCCCACCACCGCTCCATACCACGCCGCCGCAATCAACCCGTGTCCAGCGGTGCCCGGATGGCAGCCGTCGGGTGTCCATGGGATCTGCGGATTGGTGGCGCGGGCCAACAGCAGCGGCCGACGGGCGTCGACCCAGGTCGCGCCGATTTCGGCGGCGAACATTTTCAGCCAGTCGGCGTACTCGCCGGTCATGCGGTTGGCCCAATGGTGGTCGTCGCGGTGGATGGTGGTGGGACTGACCAGCACCAGTTCGCGCACGCCGCCTGCGCGGGCTTGGGCGCACAGCGCGCGCACGTTGCGCTCATACGCGGGCAGGTCGACGTGGGTCTGGCCGTTCCATGACGCCATCTTCCGCCAGATGTCGTTCACGCCGACCATGATCGACAAAACATCCGGGCGCAGGTCGAGCGCATCGTACCGCCAGCGCGCCAGCAGCTCGACCGTGCGGTCGCCGCTGACGCCGCGGTTGATGATGGTGGTGCGCAAATCCGGCCGGCGCGCGGCCAGCATGCCGGCGACTACCGCGACATAACCGTAACCCAGGCCGCCGCTGGCCGTGTCGTTGCGGCCGCAATCGGTGATGCTGTCGCCTTGAAACAGGATGCGGTCGCCGGGACGTAGAATGCTCATCGGAAACTCCTTAAGGCGGGCACGCTATCGGCGTCGGTTCGGCAACAACTCCAGCCGGACTTGAGGGCGTGGACTTTCGGGAGTAGCCTCTGTCCAGGACTCGTCGCTGATCGGTCCGGACTTCGTCCTCAGGAGCACGCATGTTTTTCGCACAGCCAAAGACGGTGGTCGGACTCGATGTCGGCAGTTACGCGGTGAAAGCCGTCGCGCTGCAAGGCAATAAAGACCGGGTCACGCTACAAGGCTACGCGCAGGCGCGCGTGGATGGCGGCGACGTGGGCGACACCATCCGCCGGGTGATGGAGCAATTGGGCGTCAAAGGTCGCCGCGTGGTTAGCAGCGTGTCGGGTCGGTCGGTGATCGTGCGCCAGGTCGAAACGCCGAAATTGGCGCCGGACGAACTCAAAGCGCACATTTCCTACGAGGCCGACAAGTACATCCCGTTCGGCACCGAAGAGGTGATCATCGACGCGCAACCACTGCCGGATCGCGCCGGCGCAAAGGCCAGCAATCAGCAGGTGATGCTGGTCGCAGTACGCAAAAGTTTTGTGCAGGAACACATCGCGCAGTTGCGTGCCGCCGGCGCGATGCCGCAGGTGATCGACGTCGACGTGTTCGCACTCGCGAATGCCTATGAGCTATTGGGTCCGCCCGCGCCGACCAACGAAGCTGAGGCAAAAAAAGCCACCGCGCTAATCGATATCGGCGCCAGCAAATCCAATATCGCGATCGTGCAGGGCTCACGCGTGTTGTTCACGCGCGAAGTCTATCTGGCCGGCAACGAGATCAGCGACGCCGTCGCGCGCACTTTCAACGAACCGGTTGAGGACATCGACCGCATCAAACTGGCACCCGGCGAAGCGCTGGACGCTTTGATCGACGCGGCGATGCCGGCGTTCGAGGATCTGGCCAACGAGATCCGCTTAAGTTTCGACTATGTCGAAGGGCAGTTCGACGCCGAAGTCGGCACCGTGGTGCTGACCGGCGGATCCAGCCAACTGCCGAACGCGGCCAGTATCCTCGGCAATATTTTGGGCCGGCCGGTGCATGTGTTCGATCCGCTGGCTGGGCTCGATCTGGTGCCCAGCCGCTATGACATCCACACCTTGGACGCCAACAGCCCGGGGCTGACGGTCGCGTTGGGGTTGGCCGCGCACTTGCTCAATCACGGCAGCGTCGGTTTGGGCGGACAGCAAAGCCACAATTGGCAACCGCGTCACGCCGGCGCCGGAGCCGCAGCGCGTCCAGTGCCCGCCGCCGGCCCCGAAGTTCCGGCCGCGCCAGCGACCACGGTGCTGCGCCAACATTCGCCGGTGATGCCGTCGCCCACGATCACGGCACCGCCGCCGACGCTGCCGCCACCGCCGCTTTCCCATCATATGGCGCCGCTGATGGCGCCGCCGTCTGCGCCTGCCGTGGTGACGCCCATGCAGGAAATCCGCGACGAACCGGGCACCGCCACCATCCGCAACACCACCGAAATGTATCTGAACGATAAGCAGCGCAGCGGACTGTTGGTCGTCCTTGACGACGATGACGAAGACATGCCGAAGAGCGAACGCATCGAACGCAGCAGCAAAACCAACGCGCGCACGCGCAGCGGCGAACTCAAAGTCGAAGGCTTCGGCGATGACAATCCGTCCGGCGTAGATCTGCCGGACCTGCCAAAGCTTTAACGCAAAACTAATTCAGGCTTGGCTGCGGCATGCCGCCCGGCCGGTCGGTGCTCAGGCGGTGCCAGAGATCCGTAATCGAGGCCGGGTCGACCAACCACGCATGTTGGCCGGGACGCACCAGCCACGAGCCAGCGCGGATCTCGCGCTCCAATTGGCCGGCGCCCCAACCGCTGTGGCCCAAAAATAAACGCGGACCACCGCGGTCTGGACCGTTGGCGAAGCGTTCGGCTAGCGCTTCCAGATCGCCGCCGATGGCCACGCCAGGGCTCATCGGTTGGCAGCCGGGCAGGTCAGGGCAGGCGTGCAGCAGCAGGCCTTTTTGCCGTTCGACCGGGCCGCCATCGGCAGCCGTACGAGCGTGGGCGAGACCTTCGGGCACCTCGCTCCACAATTCGCCCAAAATGGTATTGAGCGGTCGATTGACGATGAAACCGAGCGCGCCATCGCCGCTGTGCTCGACCAGATAGACCACGCTGCGCATGAAGTTTGGATCGCCCAACGCGGGGGTCGCCACCAGCACGGTTCCGGCGGCCGGCGTCATGGGCTTAGTCCGCCGCGGCGGCGACGGGTTGAGCCTGATCGACCAGCACCGAACGGATCTCGGCCTCGCAGCACAACTGCCCATCGACCGTGATGCGGCCCATGCACGCGCTCATTTTCGGGCGCAGGCGCAGCACTTCGATCTCGATGCGCAGGACGTCGCCGGGGTACACCGGGCGACGGAACTTCACCCGGTCCATACTCATGAAGTATGGGATTTTTCCGGCGTTGTCCGGTTGCAGCAGCAACAGGATCGCGCCGGTCTGGGCGATCGCTTCGATCTGCAACACGCCCGGTGATGCCGGGCGGCCGGGGAAATGGCCCTGGAAAAATGGCTCATTCGCGGTCACGCATTTTTGACCGATGATGAATTTACTGAGGTCGTAATCGATGATGCGGTCGACCAACAGGAACGGATAGCGATGCGGCAGCAGTTGCTGAATGCGCGTGACATCGAACAGAAACTTGGGTTTTTCCGCGAGTTCGATGCGGCGGTTCAGTTCCTGCACCAGCAGCATGTTTTCGCGATGCCCGGAACGCACCGCGATGATGTGCGCATTCAGGCGGCGGCTGGCGTGGGCAAGGTCACCGATCAGATCCAGGATCTTATGCCGCGCGGCTTCGTCGGCGAAGCGCAGTTCGTTGTCGATCACGCGCGTGCCGTCGTAGACGCAGGTGTTTTGCGTAGTCGCGCCCTTGCCCAGGCCCAACGCGCGCAGCTGCTCGACTTCCTTTGCCAAGCAAAAAGTGCGCGCCGGCGCGATTTGCTGCGCAAAACTGTCGGCGTTGAGTTCGACCTCGACCACCTGCGCACCGCCGATGGCGCCGCCGTGATCGTCCAGGGTGTAGGTGATCTTCAGGCCGTTGGCATACGGCAGCGCGACGATCGAACTTTTGCCGACCGTCACCGCGACCGGTTCGGTGACGTCGAACATGCGGCGTAAAACCGGCTGTTCGACGATCCCGGCGGCGGTCAGGCAGGTGACGAAATCCTTGGCCGAGCCGTCAAGCCCAGGCAGCTCGACCGCGTCCAGTTCGATGCGCAGATTGTCCAGGCCCAGGCCCTGCGCCGCGGCCAAGAAATGTTCGGTGGTGTGGACCTCGACCTCGCGCTCGTCGATGGTCGCGGCCAACGCGGTGCGGCGCATGCGCTGGCACAGGCGGCTGGGGTGCGCGGCGATCGCGGGCCGGCCGGGCAGGTCGGTGCGCACGAACACCATGCCGGTGTCCGGCCCGGCCGGCAGGAACGTGACGGTGCACGCTTCGCCCGAATGCAGGCCAATGCCGCTAACGGTGGCCGGCGCGGCGATGGTGCGCTGATGGGTGCTCACGCGCCGGCCGGCCTGGCGGCAGACTTTTCAGCCTGCTTTTCTGCTAAAAGCGCGTCGAGCTTGCGCTCCAGCTCGGCCACCCGCGCGCGCAGTTCTTTGACCGTCGCCTGGGTTTCCGGCAGACGCCGTACCGCGATTTCGTTCCGCTGCGCAGTCTTGAACTCCATCGCGGGGCTACCGCGCACGACCGCACGCGCGCCGAAGTCCTTACTGACGCCGGCCTGGCCAGTGATCACCACCTGATCACCGATGGTCAGATGGCCACTGATGCCGCACTGACCGGCAAGGGTCACGAATTTTCCGAGCTTCGTCGAGCCAGCGATGCCGGCCTGCGCAGCGATCAGGCCACCGGCACCGACCTCGACGTTGTGCGCGATCTGCACCAAATTGTCGAGCTTAGCGCCGCGACCGATGCGGGTGGCCGCGAGCCGTGCGCGGTCGATGGCGGTGTTGGCACCGATCTCGACGTCGTCCTCGATCACCACCGTGCCGACCTGCGGGATCTTGTGATGCACGCCTTCGACCGTCGCGTAACCGAAGCCGTCCGAGCCAATCACCGCGCCCGGTTGCAGGATCACGCGATGCCCCAACACGCAGCGCTCGCGCACCGTGACGTGCGGATACAGCACGTTGTCATCGCCAAGGGTCGCTTCCGCGCCGATCACCACCTGCGGATACAGCACCGTGCGCGCGCCGATCACCGCGCCGTCACCGATCACGACGAACGGGCCAATCGCGACGTCGGCGCCAAACTGCACGCGTTCGCCGATCACGGCGCTGGGATGGATGCCCGCCGGCGGCGGCACCGGCTGCGGCCCGTATACGGACATCAACATAGCGAAGGCGAAGTCAGCGCTTTTGACCACGATCTGCGTGACCAGCGCATCCGTCTGCGCCGCGTTTACCAACACCGCGGTCGCCTTCGTGCTGACCAACAGCGGCGCGTATTTTGGATTAGCGAGAAAGCTGATGTCGCCGGCGTTGGCTTCGGACAGCCCAGCGAAACCAGTCACGCTTTGGGCAGCGTCACCAACCACCGTGCCGCCAATGCGCGCAGCAAGCTCTGCGACCGTCGCCTTCATTTTTTCGTGCCCGCGTCCGCAGGTGCAGGAGCGACCGCAGCCGGCGGCACTGCTTTCGCATCTTCAGCGGCCAGCGATTCCGGGGTCAGGTTCTTGTCGAGGTAGGCCAGGAACGCGTCGGTGATGTCGGTCGAGGGATCGAAATACAGCACGGTTTGGAAGCCGAGCTGCACCTGGATTTCGGTCGCGCTGGGCGCGCCCAGGTCGGGATTCGGCGCCAGATGGACGATCATGATGCCGCGCTCTTTGCAGAACGCGGCCAGTTTTTCGCGCATGCCGGCGAACACCTGCCGGATCAGTACCACCCGGGTGTGATCGATGTCGGCGGTGACCCGATCGATGAACAATTTGCGCTTCAGTTTCAGCGTTTCGAAAGCTTCGTTGGCTTCAGAGAACTTGGGCGAGCCCTGCTTCAGCACCTGCATCTGGCCTTCCAGTTTCTGCAGGTCTTCATCCATCGCCTTGACCTGCGCGTTGGCCTCGGCGCCGGACTTTTTCACCTTGTCCATGCCGATGGTGAAAACCTTGGCCGAGCCCATCAGGTCTTCCAGGCGCAGTACCGCGATCTTCGGCGCGGCGGCGTCACCGGCCTGGGCCGCGGGCGCGCACCACAACGAGACGACAACAAAAAGCGAAGCGAAGACTGCGAATGGGGCGGCGCGCATGCGGTTTCCTAGCGAGGGGCGGCGTGGGGCGCGCAGGCTAGAGCGCAGGCCGCACAGGGCAACTCGGCATGGTGATGGTGCGCGGTGGGAAAGTCTGCCGGAGATCTGCGGTTATTTTGGTGGTGGCGGGATGAACGTGCTCACCAGCCGATCGGATACATAGCGGCTGAACATCTGCGGACTTTGCAAAGTCTGTTTCCACCCCGCGATGCCGGCGGTGGTGGTGCCATTTAGTCGTTGATGCCACCATTTCACATCAGCCTGGATTTCCTTGCGCCCGCCATCGAACTGGCCGGTGGCGCTCCACGCGACTTCGCCATCCAAGCAACTGACCAAGTGCACGGCTAATCCTACCGAAATCGGATCGAAGCTGGTGAATTGCTCGATGCGGCCAATCACCACCGCGTCGACATGCAGGCGGTCGCGCAGGCGCAGCAAATCGGTCGAGGTGATGGCGGTCGCGCTCGGTTCGATATGCGGCAGCAGTTCGTCGCGCAGCGCTTTGGGCACCAGCTCCACTTCGTGTTTGCCCAGTTCGCGCAGCGCCTGCGCAAATTCCGGGGTGAACGCCTCGGCCGCGCGGCCCAAACCTTCGCCGGTATACAGCGGCAGCACCGCAACTCTTTGCACCGCCAACGCCGCCGGGGTGGTACGGAACGACACCTGCACCGGCAGCGGTCGCTCGCGCGGGGTGAAGGCGCAACCGGCGGCCAGCAGCAGCAACGCGAGCAGCCCAAATCCGGATGTGCGGACGGTGACGTCAGCGTGCATGGATCGACTCTTTCGCATGGGTGGTGGTGTTAGCCGAGTCGGCCGCGCCGGTGGTGTCGTCGACCCCGTCCGGGCGCAGCGCGCGCGCTTGGTTGCGCACACGTTGCTGCAATTCGCCCAGCTCGGCGGCTTGACCGGGCGCGAGTTTCAGCAGGTCGCCGGCGAGTTGGTAAAACTCGCGTTCGGCGCGCAGGCGGGTGAGTTCGCTGGCGATTAACTGGCCCTGCGCTTGGTCCAAACGGCGGTTGCGATCAGCGAGTTCCTGCTGCGCGGTGACCAAATGGTCGCGCACGTGGCCGAGCGAATCGACCTGATCGGCGGTGCTGTTGACGTGCGCCTGCGCATCGGCCAATTGCGTGTCCAACGTGCCCAAACGCTGATCGCGAGCCGCCAATTCCGCGCGCGCCGCGGCCAGTTCTTGATCCAGCCGGCGCGCGCGTTCGAGCACCGATTCACGCCCGCCATCGACATGCAGCGATGAACCGTCGCGATACGCACCGCGCCCGTTGACGGCGCCGCCGCCAAGCTTGCCTTCCAAGGCCGCGATCTTCGCGTCGAGGTTGCGAACCTGCGCCGCCAACGCGGCCTGCTCACTATTTTCGGTGTGAGCGTCGCCGTGCGTGGCTGCGGCCGCACCCGCCGCCGGCGCGGGTGCGCGCGCATGCGCGCGCGGGGTCAGCGCACAGCCGCTCGACAAACCGGCGATGGTCAGACTGAGCGCGGCAAAGCGCGGTGAAAACCAGGAAAAATGGCGCGCGAAACTCATGGCGTCGACTCCGCGTGGTGCAGCTCGAGAGGTGCTGATTCGCTGCTGATCGCGTCAAAACTGCGCCGAACCGAATCCTTCAGCGCGGTCCCTGCCGCAGCGCTGCCGTCCAAACGCAGCACCCGCGCCGCCAACGCATACCACTCGCGCTCGGCATCTAAACGCGCGCGTTCGATGCTGGCCACGCGCGTCTGGATTTGTGCCAACGCCTGCTTGGCCGCATCGCGCTCGGCCAGCGCGGTGTGCGCGGCTTCGACCTCAACCCGCAGCGCCTCCGTCTCAACCTGTAGCACTGCGAGGTCGCGGTCGCGTTCGGCCAGGGTTTTCGCGGCTTCGGCGGCCGCCACCTGTGCGGCATGCAGAGCTTCGACGTCGGCCGGTGCCGCGGGGGCCGGCCGCAGCGCCAGCTGCTCCTGAGCTGTCTGCAATTGTTCTTCGAGCGTGGTGCGCGCGACGATTTCTTGCGCGAGTTGCTGTTCCTGCTTGGTCGCCGCCGCTTGTCGCTGCGCGGCGTCCGCTCGTAGACGTTCGACCTCGGCGTGGGCTTGAGCCAGGTCGGTGTTGGACGTGCTGTCGTTGGTCGGGTGGAAGACTTCCGCTGCCGGCGAGGCGAGGTCCAGCGCGCCCAGACGCACCGCATCGCCTACAACAATCGGCAGTGCGTGGTCGCTGAGACCCGCGAGGCGTGCGACCGCGCGTTCAGGCGTCGGCAGATCCGTAATCAGGGCGGTGCCCACCAAGCGCTCGCCGCGGCGCACCTGCACGATCGCGCCGGGTTCGGGCGCCTGACCCTGCCAGCTCAGATCCAAATAGGTCGCACCGTCGACCGAGGTGACGGCAGTGACTTGTCCGGTCCAGGCCGGCGTCGGTGCACTGGCGACAGCGGGCGCGACGGCGGCGCGCGGTGGGGGCAGCGCGCAACCGGCAGCGGTCACTCCGGCGAACAACGCGACAGCGAGCGCCGAGCGGCGTGCGAAAACGCGACAGAGAATGTGGTCCGAGCTGGCCATGCGCTTGGCTCCCAGGGGCTGCTGACGCAGGGAGCACCGCGCGTGCCGAGACCTCGACGAGCACCTCGAAAATGCCTTCACCGTACGATTGACCCGAATGCTCGCGCCGCTATGACACGCGACCCCTGCGAGCAGCCGGCATTCCGCCAGCGCCCGCACCGTCCTCCGCCCCACTGCCTTACGGCACGGGACGCGCCGGAACGACGGCCTTACCCAGCGCGTCTCGAACATGCCCAGTGCGCTTGCGGCTACCGCCGTGAAAAGCGTACGCGCTCAAAAGAGCAGGGCGCAAGGACACCATGACCATCGTCAACGTTAAAGAACTCCTCGAAGCCGGCGTGCATTTTGGCAGCGCCGCCAGCCTGTGGCATCCGCGCATGGCGCCGTATCTGTACGGCAAGCGCGGCAACATCCACGTGGTCGACATTAAGCAGACCGTCCGTGGCCTGATTCAGGCCTATTATTACGCCGCGAAATTGGCCAAGGCGAACAAGACCATCCTGTTCGTCGGCACCAAGCGCCAGGCGAAGGACGTGATCCGCGAAGCCGCGCGCGCCGTCGGCATGCCGTTCGTCGCCGAACGCTGGCTGGGCGGCACGCTCACCAACTTCGAAACTGTGCGGCAGTCGATCCGCCGCCTGGACGGCATCGAAGATCAGATCGCGCGCCCCGACTACATCCGTGAATCGAAGAAGGTGCAGGCCCGCCATCAGCGCGAACGCCGCCGCATTCTGCGCAACCTCGAAGGCGTGCGCGCGATGAGCAAGATGCCCGACGCGGTGTTCATCGTCGATCCGAAGAAGGAAATGAGCGCGGTGCGCGAGGCGCAGCGCCTGAACATTCCGATCATCGCCCTGGTCGACAGCGACACCGATCCGGCCCTGGTCAACCTGCCGATTCCCGGCAACGACGACGGCATCCGCTCGATCCAGGCGGTGGTCAAAGTCATCCTCGACGGCATTGCCAAAGGCCGCAGCGAACAGAACCAGCCCGCGCCGGCCGCCGCCACCGCCTGATGGTGATGGCTAGCGCTCGCGCGGCCAACCGCGCGAGCGCGCTGCATTCTCTTCCTCTTTTTTCAGCCCATTTTTTAGACGAGCGAGCCCGCCATGTCCGACGCCAAGATCGAGATTTCCGCCAAGCTGGTGATGACGCTGCGCGATCGCACCAATCTGCCGATGATGAAGTGCAAACAGGCGCTCGAAGCCTCGAAGGGCGAGCACACCACCGAAGAATCGTGGCTGAGCGCGGCGATCGAAAACTTGCGCAAGCAGGGTCTGTCGGCGAAGGATAAGTTCGCCGGCCGCGAGACGCCCAATGGCTCGGTCGGCATGGCGCTGGGTTCCAGCAATGGACAGGGAGCGGGCGTATTAGTGTTGCTTGGCTGCCAAACCGACTTCGTGTCGGGGAACGATAATTTCAAGGCCTTCGCCGCAGAACTGGCACAACTCGCCCTGACAACCGGCGCGACCAGCGTCGAGACGCTGAAAACGCACAAGTTGGGTGCGCTGACGGTCGATGAGGCGGTAACCGCGAAGATTCAGCTGATCGGTGAGAATATCGTCCTGGTGAAGGTCGAGCACCTGACCGGTGCGCAGGTCGTCGGCTACAACCACGGCGGCAAAATTGCGACGTTGGTCTCGGGCACCGGCAATGAAAAACTGCGCACCATCGCGCTGCATGTCGCCAGCGCCAATCCCGCGCCGGTGGCGTTGAACCGCGGTCAGGTTGATCCGGAGTTGGTGCAGAAGGAAAAGGACATCATCAGCGCAACGCCCGATGTGCAGGCGAAGCCTGAAGCGATGCGTCCGAAAATCGTCGAAGGCAAGCTTGGTCGTTTCTTTAAAGAAAACGTGCTGCTGGAACAGGAAATGCTGCTCGACGCTGACAAAGGTGAATCGGTCGAGAAATACGCGGCGCGTCATGGTTTGACCGTGACTGGCTTCGCCCGCCTCGCGGTCTGAACGCTTGGCGCGTACACGCGCCCAAGCCATGCTGCCATCATGCCGCCGGTCGATCACGCTGCGCTGATTCAACATCAATCGGGTGCTGATCCGTTCGGTGATGCGCGGTTTTTCGACTGGTGTTCGGATCTGCTGTGCGTGATCGCGCCGGAAGGCCGATTTGTGCGCCTGAATCTGGCCTGGAGCGACGCGCTCGGTTTCACTCGCGCTGAATTGATGGCGGAAACGGTGTTCGCCTTCATCCACCCCGACGACCACGCCAGCACTACGGCCATGGCGCAGGCGGTGATGTCCGGGCAAGCGCTGCGCAATTACGAAAACCGCTACCGCTGCAAACACGGCGGCTGGAAGCATCTGTTGTGGACCGCGAACGTGCTCGCCGATGGCTTGGTCTATGGCGTTGCACGCGACATCACTGAACGCCGACGGATGGAAGACGCGCAGCGCGCAGCGGCGCAGAAATACCGCGATTTGTATCAATCTTTAGGCGATGGCTTAGCGCGGCTGGATGGCGCCGGCCGATTCACCGATGCCAACGCTGCATGTGCGCAGATGCTCGGCCGGACGGCGGACGAACTGTGCGGTCTGCCGTTTGCGACCGTAGTCCACGAACGCTTCCGCGCCCACGATCGCGCGTTCGCCGCGGCCGCACGTCAGGGCGATGATGGTGAGCATGAGCTTGAGCTGCTGCGCGCCGACGGCTCGTCCTTTCCGGTTGCGGTGCGACGCTGGACCGCCGGTGACACCGCCGATCCCGAGGCGCTATGGACCATGTTGCGCGACCTGGGCGAACGCCGCCATGACCAGGCCGAATTGGCGCGCGCGCGCGCCGACGCTCTGGCTGCCGCGCGCATCAAGGACGAATTCCTCGCCGCCATCGGTCATGAATTACGCACGCCGTTAGGCGGCGTGGTCGGCCTGATTGAGCTGCTATCGCGCGAGACGCTGAACGATCTGGCGCGGGTACAGCTCGATAATCTGCGTCATGCCAGCGATCACCTGACCACCGTGGTCGACGAGTTGCTCGACCGCGCCCAGGCGCTGCCGGCGGTGCCAACAGCGGCCGACAACACTGTTGAAATCCTACGGCCGAACCTCGCCGCATTCGCGCCGCGGCGACTGGCGCAGGAACTGATTGAACTGATCACGCCCGAGCTACGCGCCAGTCACTTGGCCCTGATCCACGCCCAGAGCGACCATCTGCCGGCGTGTCTGATGAGCGACGTAAATCGTCTACGCCAGGCGCTCCTGACGCTGCTGGGTACGGCGATGCGCTTTGCCGGCGCGTCGGCCACCGACGGCATGGGGCGCCGTGGCCCTGATCGTGATCGCGCTGCACGGTACGACGACAGTGCGGGCACCGTGACCTTTGCGCTGGAATGGCGGCCCGCAGCCGCCCGCGCAGCGCCGCCGCCGCCGCACGCGTCGGGAACCGTGCCAGCAGCGCAGCTGCGCATCACCATCGCCACCTGCGCCGCCGACCCGTCCAAGGCCGGCCTGCCGCCAGAAGTACTGGCGGGCCTATTCGCGCCATCCCATGGCGCCGCACTGCGACCTGGGGCCGTAGCCCTGGACGTTAGCCGCCGTTGGATCGAGGCGCTGGGCGGCACCGTAACGGTCGACTCGGATCGCAGCGGCAGCCGCTTCACCGTGCTGCTGCCATGTGCGCTCGCGGCGGTCGCCGATCCGGTCAGTGGTTCAGGCGCTACCGCTCCGCCGCAGCTGCGTGGACGGGTGCTGTTGGTCGAAGACCACGCGGTAAACCGACGCATTGCTGAGCGCATGCTGTCGGCCATGGGGCTGGTGGTGGATCTGGCCGTGTGCGGCAATTCAGCGTTGACGGCCGAAGCTCAAGTGCGCTACGACGCGATTTTTCTCGACTGCCAGTTGCCGGGTTGTGATGGCTACGCGGTTGCAGCGAGGATCCGTGCACGCGAACACGAACGCAGTGACGCGCGCGTCCCGATCATCGCCATCACTGCGCACACCATGCCAGGCGACCGTGCGCGCTGTCTGACCGCGGGCATGGACCAAGTGCTGACGAAACCGCTGCGCGCCGACGAACTGTACGCCAGCGCGCGCCGGTGGTTGCCGCCGGCGACCGCCGCCGCAGGTCAGCCTGACGCAGGGCTTGGTACCGAACGCTTAGCCGAGCTGCTGGCCGCGGTCGGACCAGAGGTAGTGGCGCAGGCGATGGCTGAATTCTTCTCGACCGTCGGCGCCGAGATTGAGGCACTGGCGACCACTCCCAGCGGCGGCGCGGCGGACAACAGCGGCGGCGCGGCAGAAACCTTCATCACCAGTCCATCGAGCAATCCACTCACGCTCTTAGCACGTCGCCTGCATCGCATCAAAGGCGCCTCGGCTAATCTCGGCTTCGCGCGTCTAGCGCAGATGACCGGCGATCTGGATCGGGCGGTTGCCGGGGGCGCGGACGTGACGGCGGTCGCCGAACGCATCGCCGCCTTGCGCCAGGAATTCGCGCGGCTGCCGGCGGCGGCGGCCGCGGCGCTTAGCCCGCTACGCGGTGGATGACTTCGCTCAACGCACGGAAATTCACTGGTTTTATCAGGTGTTCTTCGAATCCCGCGGCGCGCGATAGTTCGATGTCGGCCTTGCTGCCGCGGACGCTGATAGCGATGCCCTTCAGACGATATTTAGCTTTCAGACTACGCATCAGGTCATGGCCGTTGCCGTCGATCAGTACGATGTCGCTGATGACCAGATCGATCGGGATTGAATCAGCGACCGACATCGCCCGGGTTGAACCCGAAGCGGCATGGACCACATAGCCACGGCCCTGCAGGTAGTGCCGCATCACCATCAGGTTGGCCGGGTCGTCTTCGACCACCAAGACGTGCAGCCCGGTGCGGGTAGGTGCGGCAATGCGTTTTTCATGCGCAATTAACCGGCCTAGTTGCTGATACTGCAGCCAGCTCGACATCATAAACAGCATCCGCCAACGCGCTTCGTGTTCGGCGGCCGGCAGGTCGTCACCAAAGGCCGGCGACCAGGGCAAATCAGGACGGTAGGCGGGGTGCGAGGTGGGCGACATTGGACGCGATGAATCAGGATTCGTATCTGGCATGCGTCTCTCCGGCAGGACTCGCGCGACCGTAGGGCTGGTGCATGCAGATGCATGCGGAAATGCGATTGGCTACGTCCGGGCATGGTCGTAGCACCTGCGCATGATCACTGCCACGACCAGCGCCGCGATCGGCACTCCGCTCAGTCCATCTGCCGTGCGTGTGCTGCGGTTGGGTGCGGGCGAATTGGGCAAGGAAGTGGTGCTCGAATTCCAGCGTTTCGGCTGCGAAGTGATTGCTTGCGACCGCTATGACGACGCGCCAGCAATGCAGGTCGCACACCGTCGGCAGGTATTTTCGATGCTTGATGGCGCGCGCCTGCGGCAGGTGGTGGAGCTAGAAAAGCCGCACTTCATCGTGCCCGAAATCGAAGCCATCGCGACCGACGTATTGGTTGAGCTTGAGCGCGAAGGTTGGCGCGTGGTGCCGTCGGCGCGCGCGGCGCAATTGACCATGAACCGCGAGGGCATCCGCCGGCTGGCCGCTGAAACCTTGGCGCTGCCAACCTCGCCGTACCGCTTCGTGTCGACCGCGGCCGAGTTCGCCGCGGCGGCGGAAACGCTCGGTTGGCCGTGCGTGATAAAGCCGGTGATGTCGTCATCTGGCAAAGGCCAAAGCGTGGTGAAATCCGCGGCCGACCTCGACCGCACGTGGGCCTACGCGCAGGCCGGCGGGCGCGCCGGCGCCGGACGCTGCATCGTCGAGGGCTTCATCCGCTTCGACTACGAGATCACTGTCCTGACCATCGCCGCGGTCGATGGCGTGCACTGCTGTCCGCCGATTGGACACCTCCAAATCGACGGGGATTACCGCGAATCGTGGCAGCCGATCGCGATGAGCGCGTCCGCTTGGGCGCGCGCGCAGACCATCGCCCGTGCGGTAGTGGCGGCGCTTGGCGGCCATGGGCTGTTCGGGGTCGAGTTGTTTGTCCGCGGTGAAGACGTGATCTTCAGCGAAGTCAGCCCGCGTCCGCACGACACCGGCCTAGTCACCATCGGCAGTTTGCAGGCGAGCGAATTCGCCCTGCATGTGCGCGCGATCCTAGGTTTCCCAGTCGCGCCTGTGTTGCGCCAACTGCGCCCGGCGGCCAGCGTCGCGCTGTTGGGCAACGGCACCGGCGTACCGCGTTTTGATGGCTTGGCCGACGCGCTCGCGATTCCCGAAAGTCAGGTGCGGCTGTTCGGCAAACCGCGCTGCGACGGCCAGCGCCGCCTGGGCGTCGCGGTCGCCAGCGCCGACACGGTTGAAGAAGCCCGCGCGCGGGCGCAGCAGGTCGCCGCAGCGGTGCGCATCACGTTCGATTAAGCGCGGGCGCGCTGGCGACGGCGCGCGGAATCGCACCCGCGACCAAATCCATACGGCGCTTGGTCAGGCTGACCAAAACCCGCGACTAATCTCTCGGCGCTGCGCCAATCCACCAGATTTTACCGTGGTTTAGGCGCGTCATGGTTTTGGCACGCGCGCTGCATATGGGCCCGTGGCATCAACCACTAACCCGCCCTTTTCAGAAAGGAGCCTCCCATGTTTGCCGATCATCTGTCCAACCAGTACTGGGCCCCCACTGCGTTCCGCGATCTGGAACGGATGGTGGATGAACTTCAGCGCGCCTTCACCCACGGCCTCGGCCGCGCCAGTTGGCGCGATGGCAGCCACGCCCCCGTGAACGTGTGGGCCAACGACGACGCCATCGCCGTCACCGCTGAATTGCCCGGCGTCGATCCTGCGTCGGTGAGCGTCGGCCTCGCCGGCGACACCCTGACTATTCAGGCTAAGCGCGCGGCTTCGACCACCTCCCCGCTCGACAGCACGTCGACAGAAAAAACCGCTGCCGGAGCCAAGGCGGAAGCGGTGACGTGGCATCGCCGCGAACGCGAAGCGTATGACCTTAGCCGCACCATCGGGCTGCCGTATCACGTTGATCCCGCCAGCGTCGAGGCACGTCTGAAAAACGGCATTTTGACCGTCGCGCTGCGCCGCGCCGAAGCCGATAAGCCACGTCGTATCACCGTTCAGGCCGCCTGAACGGTGCTCAACCACCACCAGCATCGTCCACGAAAGGAACCAGCCATGTTTGGAAGCCTGATGAAAAAAGAGCTGCCGGTCACGGCGGCTGCCGCCTCGTCCACGACCACTCCCGCCGCCACCACGCGCCCGGTTGCTGTACCGGCGGTCGACATCATCGAACGCGACACGCTGCTCGAACTCCATGCCGACCTGCCGGGCGTCGACCAGACCGGGGTCGAAGTAACGCTCGATCACGGCGTACTGACCATCCCCGGGCGTACCCAACAGACCACGCCCACCGGCTTCGAGGCTGTACATCGTGAATATCAGCCGGTTGATTTTGAGCGCCGTTTCAGCGTTGGTGAAGCCATCGATGGCGCGCGCATCAGCGCCAGCATCAGCAATGGCGTGCTGACGTTGCGACTGCCAAAGGCCAGCGCGGCGCAGCCCAAACGCATCACCGTCACGGCTGTCTGAGCGCTAGACGCTACCAACGCATGCGGGCGAGCGGCAGTTGCCGCTCGCCCGCATTTTTTTTCACCACAGCGTCGGTTTTTACCGCGCTTTATACGTTTATTCCGGAGCTTTGACCCGAGCCAGAATGCCGATTTTGGCGAAGCGTTGGCGCGCGGCTTCGGCCTCGTCTTTGGTCACGCCTTTGAGCACGGGAATGATGACTTTTTTCGACAGCGCTTCGGCATCGGCGGTCGACAACTTGCCAAGTTCGGCCAGCACTGGGACCGCTTTGGCGCGCCGCGCCTCGTCACTGATCTTGGCCAGGAACAACGCGTAACCGCCGCTGGTGACGGCAATGATCGACACCACTTTTGAAGTCGAGTGCAGCGAGCTATTCAGGTTCTGCGTGCCCGCTTTCAGCGCGTCGCGTCCGGCCGAGGACGGTTCCTCTTCTGGCAACAGCCCATCAAGGATCTTGGCGATATCAGCGTTGTCCGGCACAAAGCCGCCACTGCCATCTTCGACCGGAAACAACTGATCCAGCCGCGATCGCACATCATCGTCGGCCGTTGCCGGCACGGTCGGGGACGAAAACGGGGTGATCTCGGGCAGCGTGGCACCGGCGAAAGGTTGGGTGCCGGCTCGACTTTCCCCCTGTGGAGGGGCGCTTGGCGCGTCGGCGCGCGCTGGCTGCGGCAAGGAACGCGGTGCTTCGGCAACCGGCCGTGGAGGCGACGATGGGCGAATGGCCGACACCGCCACCGTCAGGGCCTGGCCGGTGAGGTTGGCGATCAGCAGGCTGATAACGGTGCGCGTGCTGCCGTCGGGGCAGGGCACGATGGTATTCAAGTCGCTTAAATGATCGGCCAGTTCGCGCTTAAAAATCTGCGGCCGTTTCGGCCAATCGATCTTCGGCAGGTCATCCATATTGGCGTCGGTAAACTCGATTTGCGCGTTCAGCCGCTTCAGGCCCGAGAGCACCAAGCTCATCGCTGCGGCCTCGTCCAAGGCTAGATCCGGCAGCAGGACAATCGGCGCGGCTTCCGCGATCGCGACGCAGGTGCCGTCCTTCAGGCTGAAGGCCTTGCCCAAGAACTGCCCAACCGCTTGGCGTGATGCCTCCGGACACGCGCGCAAAACCAAGGCGAAGGATGCGGCCATCACGATGTGCTGAGGCTCCGGTGAGGCCGGTGGGAGTCAATTCCGGCGCGGCCACAATAGCAGCGGCAATGCTGGCCCTGTGCCGCATTTCGCGCACGCTGCCAACATGTCCATCACCCGCTGCGCAACGCCTGCCGACGCCGCTGCCGCCCTGGTCGCGTTGCAGGCCGACAGTGGTTCGGCCCTGTTTCTGTTTTTCGGTTCAGAAGATCCGCAGACCGGCAACAGCTGGTGCGCGGATTGCGTCACCGCCGATCCGGTTCTGCGCCGCGCCTGCCGCGACCTGCGCCCTGAACTGACGCTGTACGAATGCCCGGTCGGGGTGCGCAGCGCGTGGAAAAATCAGCCCGAGCATCCCTATCGTCAGCATCCCGCCTGGCGCCTGGCGCGCA
>JBBROQ010000002.1:0-52126 GCA_038229115.1 Planctomycetota bacterium
GCCCACCATTACCGCATAGGAGGGGGCCATCGCAGCGGCCCACAATGCTTCGCCCCACACTACGTGTTCTAGGCGCACCTGCGTGGTCAGTTGGCCCTCCCACGATTTCTGAAAATGCATGCGCACATACGCCGAAAACAGCGACTGGAAAAACGCCGTCATGAATGAGGTGTAGGCCAGGATACCCGGCGCAAGATAGGTCAGGTATTCGATCGGCTGGCCTGCCCACGACAGCGGCCCCATTTGCCGGCCCAAACCGACGCCGAAGGCCAGCAACATGATGAGCGGTTCGCACACCGGCGGCAGCAGCGCGGTGTGCCATTTGCGCAGATGCACGCGCACATGCCGGCCCAACACGGCGTGGCTTTGCCAGGCAAATGCGGGACGGAAGGCGCTCATGCGGGCGCTCCTGGTTTTTCCGCGCTTGGTTTTTCAGACAGCGCCAGAAACAAATCATCGAGCGTCGGCGCGCGCACCTCAAAGCGCAGGTCGGGAAACGTCGCGACGAACGCGGCCAAACCGGCGGCGTCTACCGCCACATGCGCATGCGTCAGCACCGCTGCCGAGCGCAGGCCGCGGGATCTTAGCCAACTGGCGATGTGTTCGACGTTTTCGATCGGCAGCACCACGATGTGTTCGCCCACCACGTCACCTAACACCGCGCTGGCCAGGCCGACGGCGCGCACTTTGCCGCTTTGCAAAACCACTAAGCGATCGGACAAGCGCTCGGCTTCTTCCATGTAATGCGTGGTCAACACCACCGCCATGCCGGCCGCGCGCAGGCCCGCGATCAGTTCCCACACCGCCACGCGCGCTTGCGGATCCAGGCCGGTGGTTGGTTCGTCCAGGAACACCACCTGCGGTTGGTGCAGCACCGCGCGCGCGATCATCAGGCGGC
Organism: Planctomycetota bacterium; assembly: GCA_038229115.1. Lineage (GTDB taxonomy): Bacteria > Planctomycetota > UBA11346 > UBA11346 > UBA11346 > JBBROQ01. Next base: position 899 of record JBBROQ010000002.1, read on the forward strand.
GTTTGTAACCGCCGGACAGCGTATCTGGCGACTGCCCCGCGAACTCGCGCAGGCCGAATTTTTCCAGCAGTCCGTCAATGCGTTTGGGCAGGTTGGTCAGCAACGGCCGATAATACCGACCGGTTTGTTCAAGGTTCCCGCGCACGCTGAAATCGGCGTCATAGGTGTCGTCCTGCGTACACACGCCCAACGCCCGCCGCGCGGCGTCCGGCGCGATGATCAGGTCATGCCCGGCGATGCTGACGCTGCCGGCGTCCGGCCGCATGAAGCCGTAACACATGCGCAACGTCGTGGTTTTTCCCGCGCCATTGGGTCCCAGCAGGCCCAGGACTTCGCCCGCTGCGCACGTCAGATCAATACCGTCGACCACGCGTTTGCCGCCGAGCGTTTTCATCAGGTCGCGCGCGTTTAGCAGCGGCGTGCCGGCAATGACGGGCATGTTCATTCAGGGCGCTGCGTCATGTGAGTTTTGGTTACCACGCTGGTCCCGGCGACGCCGACCGACATCACGCGCGCCGCCAGATCAGTCCGGCAAACGCACGTCGCTCGACCAACAACAGGAACAGCGCCAACACCGCAATCGCGATGACGATCGGATTCATCCAGCCACCTTGCATCACCAGAATGTTGAAGATCAAAATGTTGACGATGATCGGCCCCAGCACGAGCAGGCCCAGATTGCGCGTCAACGGAATCGCGATCAGGACGCCGCCCGTGACTTCAAGGATTTTTACGAAAGTCAGGTAGCCGGTGGGCCCGAACGCGGCCATGAAATGTGCGACCGCCGAGCCTTCTGGTGGCGGATCCATCTTCGGAATCATGCCGAGTAGAAACATCAGTCCGCCAGACACGAACAGCAGGCCGAGCAGGATACCGGCGATGAGGGACATGATTTTCATGATGCGCGGGTTTCGTGGGGGTGGTTGCTTCAGTTCGCGGATGCGGTCGTGCGGCGATGTACGCGCCGTACAGGTAGGCTGATGTGCGTTGGATGTGGCTTCGCGCCCACTGAAAGCAAACGCCGAGATGTTGCGGTGAGGATTGCATCAAGATGCACCCGCCTGAGTGAGAACCTGACCGCGCCGACGTGATGATGAACCGAGGTTCCGTTTGCGGATCAGCCGCGGGCGCGAACCATTTCTGATATGCCTAAAATGCGTCGAGTGCTGTTGGCGGTAGCCGTATATTTGTCGCTCGCGCTTTCGGGCGCGGTGGTGGTTCTGGCGCAACGCAGTGCTGCGATGCAGCGATCTGCGCCTGAGTCGACCTCGGCAACGATGCCGATAACCGCGCCTGCTGCGCTTGCTGCATCAACGGCGACCAGCACCGCAAAGCCTGCGCAGAAACCGGTATCGGTGCCGGTCGAGCATGGTTGGTCGCAGTGGCCCCCGCGTGATCGCGACGCGTATCTGCCCAGCAGCAAATCGGGACTATCGCTGTCCGTGCCGGACGACGATGCGTATCTGTCGACCAGCAAATCTGGACGACCGCTGCATGTGCCACGTCAGCAAACACCGCCCGCCACCGCTCCGCAGCATTAGCTCGGCGTCATGCCTGACGTGCTTGATTGTCTGCTAAGCGTGCTGATTTACGGCGCGATTTTCACGCCGCTGGAATTGCTGCTACCGCGTCGACGGGCACCGGTGCTGCGTCGGGGATTGGGCTGCGATGCGCTGTTTCTGTTCGGCAATTTTCTGCTGTGGACGCCGCTGATCGGTGCGGCGCTGATTTGGCTGCATGCGGGCATCGGTGCGTTGCCGCTTAGCGCGTTTCGCACGACGTTTGCCGCGCAGCCCATGCTGGCGCAGATCGTCGAAGCGCTGCTGCTGACGGATTTCTGCACCTATTGGTTTCATCGCTTCAGTCATCGCTCGGCGCTGCTGTGGCGTTTTCACCGCGTTCATCACAGCGCCGAGCGACTGGATTGGGTCGCGGCGTACCGCGAACATCCGGTCGATAACTTGCTGACGCGGGTGGTCGAAAACGTGCCTTTGATGGTGGATGGCTTGCCGTTGGGGTGGATCGCCGGGATCGCGGCATTCCGCGGGCTGTGAGCGCTGTTCATCCACAGCAACATCGCGTGGTCGCCGCCGGTGGTGGTCGCCGCGGTGCTCGGCTCACCACGCCTGCATCACTGGCACCATCACCCGGCGGCCGGCCAGATCTGCAACTTCGGCAACCTCAATCCGCTGATGGACCGCCTCTTCGGCACCTGGTGTCACCCGCACGCTGATCCCGACGCCTATGGCGATCCCGAACAGCCAACACGCAGTTATGTCGCCCACGTGGTCGCAGCGTTTATGCCTGAAAAGCACGAGTTTCGCGGCTAATCGACGTTGGCAGGCGACGCGCTGAAACGGCGAATAAAAACAACAACGCCGACTGGCGAGAGTTCGTTCAGTCGGCGCGTGGCCCGCATTGCAATGGTTGGGGTGCAGGGATTCGAACCCCGACAGGCAGAGTCAGAGTCTGCAGTCCTACCGTTAGACGACACCCCAGCGATAGGCGCGGGAGCGTAGGACGGTGAGGGGATGGTCAAGGCCAGCGTCGACGGCCGAAGCGCGGATTTACGCGGGTGCTGCAGCGTCAGCGCGCCGGCGCGGGGGGTGCTTCGGCAGGGGCGGCGGCGATGCCGGCGAGGCGGCGCCAACGCGCGGCGTCGGGGTCGTCGCCGCGGGCTTGGGCAAGATCGGCCAAGCGCCGGGCGGTGGCGGGGTCGGGGTCGAGTTCGTAGGCGCGCGTCAGCAATTGTGCGGCGTCGTTCGGACGGTTGGCGCCGGCGGCAAGTTCGCCCAGGCGCGCATAGGCCCAACCGGCATCGGGCGTCAGCGCGATATAGCGGTTCAGGAGTGTGGCTTCGCGCTCGGTGTCGCCGGCTTGACGGGCCAGCGAGGCGCGGGTTTCCAGGCTGGGTTGATGCTGTGGATCGCGAGCCAGGGCCTCGTCCAACAGCTTCGTCGCGCTGGCCGCGTCGCCGGACATTGCCGCGATCACGCCGCGGCCATAGGGGCCCCACGGCGCTTGCGGAGCGAGGCGGTCGATGTCGACGAAGATCGCATCAGCGGCGCTCAGGCGCTTCAGGCGCACGAACACGTCGGCCAAGCGGATGCGCGGCTCAAACCACAGCGGACTCGCGGCGATGGCGCGGTCGTACCAGGGGATCGCGGCCTCGGTGTCGCCCGCCTGTTCGGTTAGTTGCGCCTTCAACATGAACGCCACCGGATGCGCGAAGCCGCCGCCCAGCAGGCCATCCAGCTGCGCGCGCGCCTGATCGTAGAGGCCGTCGTCAACTAATTGCTGCACTGCGTCCATGTGCCGCGCGTCGGCGAGATCGTTGATGGTTGGCCGCGCCGCCACCGCGCGGAAGGGATTCACCGCCGCACCGGCCGGAAAGCGCAGCAGCGGATCAGCGGCGGCGGTCGCGGTCGGTTCTGGCGCGACCGCCGGTGTGACTCGTGCCGTCGTGCTGGCATTGCAGGCGATCAGCGCGGTCAGCGCCGCCAGCAACACTAATGAACTGCCATACCGATGCATCATGCGCGAGCGTCGGTCAGCGCCGCGGCGATGCCACCGACCTTGGCCAGCACCTCGTCCCATTCCGCGGCGGGATCGCTGTCGGCGGTGATGCCGCCGCCGGCGTGGGTGACGATCTGATCGCCGTCGACGGTCAGCGTGCGGATCGCCACCGCGAGGTCGGCGCCGCCCGGCCCGAGCCAACCGAACGCGCCGCAATACGCGCCGCGCGGTGCGCCTTCGAGTTCGTTGATGATCGCCATCGCTCGGCTTTTTGGTGCGCCGGTGATCGAGCCGGCCGGGAACGCGGCGCGCAGAACGTCGGTGAAATCCAGCTCTTTGCGTCGCACGGCTTCGATACGAGCGGCCGCGTGATGGACGTAGGGCAGCTCGATCAGCAGATGCGCCGCGGTGACGTTCACGCTGCCGGTGACGGCGACCCGGCCCAAATCATTGCGCACCAGATCGACAATCATCGCCAGTTCCGCGCGCTCTTTGGCTGAGGCAGTGAGCGCCGCGCGCGCCGCCGCATCATCGGCAGCGTCGGCGCCGCGGCGGCGCGTGCCTTTGATCGGGACGCTGGCCAAACGCTCGCCGCGTGCGCTCAGAAAACATTCAGGGCTGTGGCTGATGACGCTGGGCTGGCCGGGATGCCGGAAGAACGCGCCAAATGGCGCCGGACTGGCCGACAGCAGCGCGCGTGCCACGGCCACGTCGCGCTGTGCGCCGGGCGCTAATTGGCCGGTGAAACGCACCGCCAGGTTGGCCTGATAGCAGTCGCCGGCGGCGATGTAGGCCTGCAATTTTTCCACGCGCGCGCGATGCTCGTCGGCGTTCCACGCCGGTGATAACGGCGCGAGCAAACGCGGCGCTGCTGGCACCGGAAGCGCACGCGACAGCTGTTCGTGCAGCAGATCCAGCACGACATCATCCGGCCCAGCGAGCGTGCAGCGACCGTCGGCGTCCCAGCGCGCATGATGCGCCAGCGACAGAATCAGCGGCGGTTCCGCCGGAAATTCGTACGGACATTGCAGCAGAAATCCTGGCTGCCGCGGCGTCCCCCAGGTGCAGCCCCAATGCGGTTCGGCAGGAAGTTGCGCGCTCGGCGTGGCGGCAAATCGCTTCAGTGCCTGATCGATGGCGCGCAGTTCCGCGAAATGGTCTTGCGGCCACGGCGACAGTAGTGGCACGCGGTCATACCACACCAGACACGCGCCATCGCTGCCGTGCAGGAACCCGATCACCGCCGCGTCGGCGACCTGCGCCAGTGCGTCCAATGGCCTAATGTCGGGCCCTGGCCGCGTGCGCTGCCAGTCGATGGCGTCGCTCATCGTACGCCTACGGCAACAGCGGCGCGCAGCGCAGCGATAGATCCAAAGCCGGCGCGGAATGGGTCAAATCACCGATAGAAATGCGGTCGACACCGCTATCGGCGAAATCCCGAACGGTGTCCATGGTGATGCCGCCGGATGCTTCCAGAGCGACCGCGCGCGCAGTGCGCTTGGCGTGCAGCAGGCCGTCGCGGATCGACACGGCCTGTCGCAGTTGTGTCGGCGGCATGTTGTCGAGCAGCACGATGTCGGCGCCGGCTAGGATCACCGGTTCAAGATCGCCCAGGCGCTCGATCTCGACTTCGACCAACACCGATTCACCCAATAGCGCGCGGCAGCGATGCACGGCTTCGGCCGGTTGGCTGTCGTGGAATAGACCCGCTCCGCTCGCCATCAGCATTAGCGCAATGTGGTTGTCCTTGATCAGCACCTGATCGTAGAGGCCCAGGCGATGATTGCGGCCGCCGCCGGCAGCCACGGCGTGCTTCTGCAAATACCGCAAACCGGGAGAGGTCTTGCGCGTGTCCAAGATCTGCGCGCGGGTGCCGGCGACGGCTTCGACATAGCGCGCGGTCGCGGTCGCGGTGCCCGAGAGTCGCTGGCAAATGTTCAGCGCGGTGCGTTCGGCGATCAACAGCACGCGCGCGTCGCCGTGGCAGTCCAACACCACTTCACCGCTGACCACCGCCCGCCCATCTGCCGCGCAGTGCGTGACCGTGACGCTGCTGCTGCCACTGCCGGCGCCCAATGACAACGCGGCGAAAACCTCGGCAAAAACTGGTAAGCCGCAGACCACGCCAGGGCTTTTCGCCTTCACCGTGCCGCGCAGTCGCGCGCCCGGCGGCACCAATGCACGGCAGGTGATGTCATCCGCACCGGCCAAATCTTCGGCCAGGGCAAGCGCGATCAGCGCGCGGGTTTCCTGCGTTTGGTAGACGGTCATTCGCGGCTCTTGTTCATTCGCGGTTGCCGTACAGCGCTTTCACCACCTGTTCGATGGTTGGTTCTTCGATGCGTACGTCTGCAATTGGCAGCAGTCCCAGGCAGCGTTGCAGCAGTGCCGGCACATCGCCGTCGGCTGCGATCGCGGCGATCGCTTCGACTGGGCTCGGCTGTTCCCAGGTGATCGATCCACGCGGTAGCTCACTGATGGTCGCGAGATCGATCGGAGTTTTGAGCGTCAGCAGCAAACGCGTGCGGCCGCCGTAACGCGCCTTCAGCGCATCCAAATTGCCGTCGTGCATGATCCGGCCCTGATCGATCACCACCACCCGCGAGCACAACGCTTCGATGTCCTGCAAGTCGTGCGTGGTCAGCAAAATGGTGGTGCGCACGGTGCGATTGAGGTCGAGCAGGAACTGCCGCAGGCGACTTTTGGTGACCACGTCCAGGCCGACCGTGGGCTCGTCCAGGAACAGCACTTTGGGTTGGTGCAGCAGGCTGGCGGCCAGGTCGGCCTTCATGCGCTGGCCCAACGACAGCTTGCGCACTGGTGTGCGCAGGAATGGCTCTAGCCCTAACACCGCGTCGAACTGTGCTAAACGTGCGGCGTAATCCGCATCGCTGACGTCGTACAAATGTTTCAGCAGCTCAAAACTTTCGCCCACGGCCAAGTCCCACCACAACTGCGAACGCTGGCCGAACACCGCGCCGACGGTGCGCACATAGGCCGAGCGCTCGCGTTGCGGGTCAAACCCGTTGACGCGAATCGTGCCGGTGCTGGGGGTCATAATCCCGGTCAGCATTTTGATGGTGGTGCTTTTGCCGGCGCCGTTCGGCCCGATGTAGCCGACGATCTCGCCTTCGGCGATGTCCAGGTTCACATCCTGCACTGCATGCAGTTCCCGATGCCGGCGGCTGATCAAATCACGCAGCGAGCCGCGCAATCCAGGCCGGCGATCGAAGGTGCGAAAGGTTTTGCCCAGGCCGGTGGCGCGGATCGCGAGCGGCGCGTCAGCGACGGCCGCAGCAGAAATATCAGCAAGCACGGCGGCGTCAGACATGGGCGCGATGGTGGAACGGCTGCGCGGCAGACAACCGAGCGCGCGCGCACTGTTGTGAGCGGCAATCCTATTGAGTAGCTTCTCTCGCATGGGTGAGCCGCTCCTCGTTCTTGACCACGATTGGCATCGGCAACGCGCCAGTCTGCGGAGTGGGCGCATGCGGCCACCGCCGTTGGTGGCGGCGGGACTGGACGTGGCGTTCGTTAACAGCAGCAGCGGCCGTTCGGTAAATCTCGGCGGTTTGGCGGTGATCTTCGGCACCTTCCCCGCGAACTTGGATGAATTTCTAAGTCTCGCGCGGCTGCGCCTGCATTTGGGCGCGGAACAAGCGCGCGAATTGGATCCGGTCTTGAACACGCGCGTGATGGCGCTGTGGGCGTGGCTGCCGACGCGCGGCCAGGATTGTTATTTGGAGTACGATCGCGCGACCGGCACCGAGCAGTGCTGGTTGATCGGGCCCGAGGCCGGTGCGTGTCGAGCGGTCGATGTGGCGGCGGATGCGGATCAGTTGGACCGCGCGTTTCTTGATGCGTTGGTATTGAACGGGCCGGGGCATTGGGGCGGCGAAAGTGGCCTAGAACGTTTGGTAGAACGACATGGCCAGCGGCCGTTGTTAGTGGCGGCGCAGGTCGCGGACGCGCTGGAACACCGGCCGAAAGAACCGCGCCGCGCGCTGCGTTTGGCGCAGACGCATTGGCCGGATTTGACCAGCGCCGATGACGCAGCGTGGTTGGCATTGGCCGCCGACGAAAATCCGTGGATTGGCGTGCAGTTGGGCCGCCTGGCGTTGCGCTTGGGCCATTTGCATGCCGCGCGGCGGCTGTTGGCGCTCAGCGATGACATCACTGCGACCGGCGTCGACAGTGCGCCGGTGGCGCAGTTCGATCTGGGTCAGGCGTGCGAAGCGCTGAGCGATCTGCCGGCGGCCGAAGCCGCATTCACGCGCTTCGCCGCCGCGCGACCGACGGATCCGGATGGCTGGCGGCGCCTGCTGTTGGTGCGGTTGCGTTTGAGTCAGTGGTCGGCGGCTGACGAGGCCCTGCGGCGCTATCGCGGTGCGGGCGGACGCGAACGCGATTTGGCCGAGCGTTTTGTCACCACGGTCGCGCGCGGACGCCTGCGCCTGAAAGAACGTGCTGGTTTGGCGACCTGGTTGTCGGCGCGCGTATGGGCGGCCTGCGACGAGGCGTTGACGCTGGAGGCGGCGATCGAAACCGCGGCCGCGCGGCTGCGCGATGACAATGAGGTCGCTGGCGTATCGGGCTCAGCTGAACAGCGCCTGCACGATCTGCTGACGCGCGCGCGCGCGGAATTCCACGCCGAATTGTTGAACACCGGCGACCCGGCCGACGTCGAGCGCTTGGTCGTGCAGGCGCTGCGCGCAGTGCTGTTGGCGCTGCCGTTCGCCGGAGTCGCACATCGCGAGGACCGCGAACGTGAGCCCAGTGACTTGGCCGAACTGGTCGCCGAAGCGTTGACGCGTTGGAGCCACTGGCGGCTGAAAACGCCACGGCCGTTCACACATCATCTCGGCTGGCTGACGCCGCTGGTCGCGCTGGCCATCAACGCCCGACCACCGCGCCGGCGTTAAAGCCGACGCTTCATCATCAGGACCGCAGCCATGGACCGTATCGACGCCATCCTCGCGCTGCTGCATGACGACGATCCCGCGGTGCAGGAAAGTCTGCTCAACCGCTTAGGTGCGGATCCGACGCTGCTGGATCGCACCTGGCTGGCCGCGACCGCGACCAGCGCGGTGGACGTACCGCCGCCGGCCCTGGTGCAGATGGTCCTGCGCGCCGATGCCGAAGCCTTGGTCGATGCCTTTGCCGATGCCGACGATCTGGAAGCCGGGGTGTGGTTGCTGCCGCGCTTGCACGGCCCGCGCAGCGATTATCGCACGGCAGGTGCCGCGGCTTTGGACGCGTTGGCCGAGCGCGTGCGCGCGGCCGGCGCGGCTGAGAACGGTGCCACCATTGCAGAGTTTTTAGGCGGCCAGTGCGGCTTCGCGGGTGACCACGACGACTACGACAATCCGCTGAACACGTTCATGCCGTGGGTGCTCGAACGCCGCTGCGGCCTACCGATCGTGTTGACGGTGTTGTGGCTGCTGATGGGCCGGCGGCTGCAGGTCGACATCCAGGCGATCGCGATGCCCGGCCATGTGCTGGGCCGTTGGCCCGGCGGATATCTCGATCTGTTCGAAGGCGGGCGCATGGTCACGCGGGAAGAACTCGACGCGCGCATCCGCGTATTCAGCGACACCGCGCAACCGTACCTGGCCCCGGCTGGCGACCGCGCGCTGCTGCGGCGCATGGCGCGCAATTTGACCCACGCCTATCTGCGCCGCGAAGACGCGGTGCGCGCGACCATCGCGCATGGACTGGCGACGTGCTGAGCTGACGAGTGGCCGGCAACACGGTTAGCGTGGGTTGGGGGCGGTCCCTGATGCAGGCGCTACCTTCAGCGGATGCGACTGAGACCTGGCAATGAAGAGCTGCCGCTGCGGAAGCCCATCCGCCTGGGTCGATGCTGCGGTGGCCGTCCAGCAGGTCGCCAGCCGGATCAGATAATGTCCGGGTCTGGCGATGCCCGTGCGCGGATCTTTGAGCACCTCGCTTAGCACACATGTTCGTTCGGGAAGCGACTGCTCAGCGGTCGTGGTTTCACCTGGGCCGATAGAATCCAAAGGCGTCACCAAGCCCGCCATGATCGATGAAAAGTACAGGGTCTCGTCACCCGGTTCGTCCGCCAGACGCACCCATTCGACCACGGTCTGCTGCCACAGTTCCAGATTGGTAAGGCTGCGCTCGTACGGCTGTGGTGCGATGGGTCGGATCAATCGCATGCGCAACGAAGCGCTGAGCGTAGCCGCTGAGTCAATGGTGAACGCGGCCCGCATGCCAGACGGAATGGCGGTGATGTCGTCCACATAGGGTAATCGTGGCTTTGTACGGTGAGCGTCCTGACGTGGTGCATCCAATTGGAGGCAGGCCAACCCGGTTTTCCCAAGACTGCCAGGCACGTGCCAATAGCAGTCGTAGATGCCAGGAGTAACGCCACCCTTCCGATCAACGAAGCTGCTCCAGCCCGCGGTGACGAACGTAACCGGCAATGGCAGCGCAACATCGTCGGGATCAGAACCCATCCAAGTGGCTGGCGCTCTGAGCTGAATATCTAACACCGCAGTTTTGGATATTCGACTGAGTTGCGCGCCATCGAGTTGATTCCAGGTCAGCCCCGCCGCCGTAGATATCGCAGCGGAATCCGCAGCCGCGCCGATGGTCCAGAAAAGCCGGTCGTCGACCCCTTGAATCGTTTGCTGTTGTGGGACTACGCTCAATGGAATGTGGTTTGTGCTGATATCCATACTGAGAGCACCGCTGACGAACACTGTAAACAAAATCGAAATATTCGCATAAGCAATAAAGGCCGACGATGTGGGTATGTTCATAAATCAATCGCGTCCAGGGATGCCGGGTAAATCAACAGTAGGGCCAACCGCGATATGGTACGCAGCCTGCGCAAAGTCGTTGGCGCTAGTGATAAGAGCACTCAGGTTTGTGATCAAAGACTGGATTGGCGAGGTGGCAGCAGCGATAGCCAGGGGCCTTGTTGTTCCTGTTCCGGTGTTGCTGACGGGGATCTGACTGCCAAAGATCGCCTGCACACTGCTCCACACCGACACATGCCCTTGTTCATGCGCCTCCACTGCGGCGACAAACTGAATCCACATGGCGGTTTCGTCAGAAGGTGCTTTAGCAATCTCGGCTGCCGCCCACGCATATTTTTGTCCAGGATTCGCATAATTAACATAGGTGCCTGGAGTATATGAAATCTGAATGGTCGTACTTACAACTGCCGTCCATTGAACGCCTGACCCGCTGACTGTCGTTGTCGTCCTGGCCGCCGCGACTGTATGCTGACCAACCGAAGCAAGACCAACCTCTACACCAGCGGGTATGGTGTCGCGGTGCTGATTGATCGTTAGACGCGGATTGATGGTGAAGATCTTTGGTTTTTCCGAGGCAGCGAGTTTGGCGGCGTAATCCGCAGCATTCAGCGGGAAGGTGTCGATCTTCTGCGACACCGTTCCGCCCACTGAAGTCGGGCAGATAACGTCGTATTCCAGCGGGTCGCTGCCGCCGGTCACCGTCAGGGTATGTTTTTTCGGGCAGTGCTTGCCTTTGTAGGTCAACTTGGCCTTCACCGTGGCCGAGGTGTCGGGGTAGCGGAAATAGAGTTTGTCCTTCACTCCGTATGCCGCGCTGCCGTTCACCGTGGTCGCGGACAGCTCGAATTCGCAGCCGCGGGTGACTTTGATTTTCTGGCCATAAGCGGTGCCATCGATCAGGACGGTGTAATCGCGGTCTTTGGTCAACTTCAGCGCTTTCGCGGTGACCGTCAGCTGCCACGGCGCGCTGTCATTCTTGCAGTCATAGCCCAGCGGCGTGCAGGTCAGGTCATCGGCGCTGCCGTCCTTCGGCGGGATGATGGTCAGGGCATGGCTGCCCTCGGTGTGGATGGTCTTGTTATTGGGGTCCGGGGTGATGGTCAGCACGCCGCTGCTGCCGGCATCGATGGTCAGGATTTTCGCGATTGTGAATAAGCAGCCGACCGTTCCCGCGGTGGGCATGTCCCAGGTCAGCAGTTTCGGTTCAGTCTTGCCGGCACCGGGGGTGTTGCGCCGCCAATGCCCGTCGAAGAAGCCCATGTGGGCGCCGGCCCCGGTCTTCTGCACTCTGCCCGGAAAGCCCATCGCGCGTGGGGACGGAGCCATCTTCTGACCGGGATTCCAGTCGACCAGGGTCGATCGCACCATTTGCCCATCCAGGATCTCGCCATCGGCGGGGACGGTGACTTTGACGCTTTCCTTCGCGATGGGCTGGTCGTTCTTCAGCTTCCCCAGGGCTTTGAGCGGCTCGGAATGATCGGCTGCGTAAGTAGACCCCGGAACCATGCCGAAGAGGAAGACGGCCAAGACAAGACAGCGGAATGGCCTCATGGGGCAGGGTCGGGTATCGGTTCAGGAAAGGTTTCGAGCATGGAGGCGGCAGCGCGCCGCATCCACGGCGTGGATGAACGGTCGAGAGCGATAAGCAGGGCGCGACCTTCCGCAAGGTTGTCGGCATATTCGTAAAGCAGGATGCAGGCCTTGGTCAGCATGGCCTGATCCCGATCCAGTCCGGTAACGGATGACGCCAGGATTTCGTCGAGGTGCGCGACCACGCGCACGATATCGACATGCCCATTTTCGTCTTCGTATTGCTCGGGTACATAAGCGAGACTGGCGGAGGCTTGTCCGCGGGCGCTGGGGTTGGGCGAGGACGTCAATTGGATCCACCACGCCCGCTGCTGCGCGATCAGTTTGGGATCGCCGTGCGTTTCCGTTAAGAACGATTTCAGCCACAAAAACCGGTCTTTTACCACCTCCGAACAGCGTGACGCCAACACCCGATCCAGGATCGCGAAGGCCTCGGCCTTGGTCGGATCGAACCAGCGCAGGTAGTCGAACAGCGCCTCTTCAACGCGCCACCACGTGGGCGCGGTTTCGGGACCCAGGCTCAGGCGCCGCAAAATAACTACGGCCGCGTCGCGATCCCCCTGGCGGTCGGACAGCATGGAAAGGGCGATCATGAACTCGACATACATCTGCTGTTCCGGCTTCAGGCGCGGCCCGAATCGTTCCAGGACGCTGCGATAGGCATTCAGCGCCACCACCCATTCCTCGCATTCGAAAGCCAGTTCGGCGGTGATCAGGGCGGCTCGCTCGCGTCCCTGGAACAGGGCCAGCTCTTCGGCGGTCGCAAACATGCGTCCGGTGGCGAAGCCATCGCGCAGTCGACTGACGTTGGATACCGGGGTATTGCCGGCGCGGCGCAGGTCTTCGAACGGATCCTGGCCGGCCATGCGGTCGAGCGCCGCCAGCGCGGCCTTGCGGTCGCCGCGCGAGAATGCGCACAGTCCGGCCTTCGCGTTGGCGCGCATGCCCAGGCGCCGGGCCAGCCAGGGGCAGGTGCGATGGTTCAGGATGGTGCCAGGGGCGACGCCGCTCCAGGTCAGGTTGCCCCATTCGTCATTAGCCAGCGGCGCGGGCGCGGGCGCGGCGACGGTGCGGATGCGGCCGTCGAAGTCGAAACCATCGATGGCTGCATCGCGTTTCGGCACGCGCTCCAGCCAGGCCGCCACCTGCTCATACTGACGCCCACCGTTGAGCGCGTCGGCTTCCTCCTCCCAGGCCCAGTCAGCTGTCGCCATCAGCACATCGCAGCGGTACAGGCCGTCCGGATCCTCGGCGATGAAGGCGTGGGCTTCCTCCAACGCGCGGGCACCGGCCTGGGCGGGTTTGCTGGGCCAGCGCGCGAGTGCGGCCAGGGATTCCTTCTGCACGTTCAACAGGGACTGTTGCCGGGCGACCGTTTCGGGATTGCCGATGCCCTGATGCTGTAGGTTGGTGGCGGCGGCGATCAGTACCGCCAGGTCGGCCTGCTGAAGGTCAAGCCAGGCCAGCCGGTCGTCGAGCCGGTCGCTGCGTGCGCAGGTAATCTGCAGCACCAGTCGATTGGCGCGCGCGGCCAAGGCGATCAGGCCGCCGGGGAATTCCTGCTCGATCCGGGCATACCGTACCTGGGCCAGGAACGGATCGTGGTCGCTCATCAGCGCCCGGTCGGCTTCGCGATAGGCGACCCATGCCGCGCCATAACGGTCGACATCCTGGCGGCGGTGTGCCGCTGTGCGCACGGGCTCCAGCAGAGCCAGGGCCAAGCGGCGTTCCGGGGTCCGTCCCTCGGTGTCGGCCAGCAACTGTTGCAAAATCCCCTCTGCCAGATCGGCAAGATCCACGGCCTGGTCGATGCGGGTCTGGATCAGCATCCCGTCGGCCAGGGCGGTGGCGAGGACGGCCTGCACCAGGCGGTCCTGGTTGGTGGCATCGCGCCAGCGTTCGACCAGAGCCAGCAGCGCCGGCACCTCGCCGAGCGCCGACAGGCTGCGGCCCAGTTCGGCGTGCAGCAGCACCAGCGGACGTTCGACACGCCACGCGCTTGGCTGCAGGCCGGGCAGCAAATCGGCCAGGGGCAGGGGCCGGCCATCCTTTCCGAGGGTGGGCGGAACATCCTGTTTCGGCATCGCCCCGGTGACCAGCAGCGGCGCGAGTCCAGTCAGAGCCCAATCCGGACGGCCAAGCTGGATTCGTCGCCACGCTGCGACCACGGTCAGGACCAGCAGCTGGTCCTAGTTGCTGCGGTGCGCGACCTGCTGCTGCCAATCGTTGACCTGGGTCGCGGACGCACGGCCGTCGTGCACGGCTTGCGCACAGCCGATCAGCCAGGTCCCGAACTGTTCGCGTTCGGTGCCGCTGTCGCTGGCGAACAGCACACTGCAGAAGCTCAGGACAAGAATGAGAAGGGAGATTTGGTGGAGGAGCATCTGACGGACTCGGTTTGAGAAGGCTTCGTGCATCGCGAGACGGCACCGCGCGGGGGACCTGTACAGGTAAAGGCGGAATTGCGGCTTAAAGCCCTGAGAACATGCGAATTTTCAGCTGATGGCGCAAAGTCGTCGCCATCACTGAACCGTGACCGCCTGATCGTTTTCGCGGATTACTTCGTCAGGGCCGGTCCAGGAATTGGTGACTACGGCGCCGGCGGCCATGCGGGGTTTGACCTGGACGATGGTGACTTGCGCCAGGGTGTCGGCGCCGCGTTTGATGATGAAGCGTTGACCCATGCTGACGCCCTGTTCGGCGCCGGCGCCGAGCATCACCAACGCCGCGCGTTGGTCGGTGCCGATTTGCACCGCCAGGACGGTGGCGCGGACCGGTGGTTTGGGTTCGGCCGCGGGCGCGGGCTTCATCAACGGCGCGGCGGTGATGATGGGTTCGGGTCCGGTGGGTGCGGCGGCAACTGGTGCGGCGGCAGGCGAAACGGCGGGCGGAAGGCGGCTGGGCGTTGCGGGCTCGGGTGCGGTGGTTGCTGTCGGCGCGGCGCCGTCGAGCAGCGCGATAGTGGCGTGGGCGCGGGCGTCCTGTTCGGGTGTCGGTGCGCAAGCGCGCACGTTCGGTGCGAGCTGCACCACCAGGACCGCATCGGCGAGGCTGATGCGGCCGGCGCTGACACCATCGGCGAGCAGCTTCAGTTGCTCGGCGCTAATCGGATCGCCGGCGGCGCGGGCAGCCTGCGCGCGTTGCAGGATCAACGTGGCGCTGATTGCGGCGGCACTGGCGGCGCTGTCACTGCTACCGGTGACCAAGGGCTTAGATTCGGCTGCGAACCCGCCAGCCAGACCGGCGAAAAATAAAACGGACACCGCAAACACCGTGGAAAAGCGCATGCCGCTCACCCTCGCGTCTGGCGGACGACGGTGAAGCGGCCGCTGCTGCGGCGTTCTTTGGCGAACGCCAACGCGGCGCGGATGGTCGCATCCAGATCTAAGGTCTGTCGCCAGCCGGTGAGCGCGTGCAGGCGACTGACGTCCGGGACGCGCCGCTGCATGTCTTCGAATGCGCCACCGGGATAGGCCTGATCGTAGGGTACGAAGGTGATGGCCGAGCGGCTGCCCGCCGCAGCGATCACGCGCTCTGCCAGCGCCTGAATGGTGATCTCTTCCTGCGCGCCGATGTTCACTACTTGGCCGATCGCCAGGGGGCTGTCGAGCAGCGCCAGCACCGCGCGCACGCAGTCTTCGACATGCAGAAAGCAGCGCGTTTGCCGGCCGTCGCCGTGCACGCTTAACGGCTGATCGGCGCCGGCCGCAACGCAGAAGCTGGGCAGCACCATGCCGTAACTGGGGCTTTGGCGTGGGCCGGTGACATTAAAAAAACGCGCGATGCGCACCGGCAGCGCGCGCTCACGGTGCCAGGCCAGGGTCAGGAATTCGTCCATCAATTTCGAGCAGGCGTAGCTCCACCGATGCAGGCGACTGCTGCCCAACACGCTGTCGCTGTCTTCGCGAAACGGCACCTGATTCTGTTTGCCGTAGACCTCGCTGGTGGAGGCGAAAAACACCGGGAGTTTTCCATGCGCGTGCGCGGCGCGCAGCACCACTTCGGTGCCGTGCAAGTTGGTGGTGATCGAGCCGACCTGCCGTTCCAGAATCCGGCGCACGCCGACTGCCGCGGCGAGATGGATGATCGCATCGACTTGGAGGCAGGCTTCGTCGACCGTTACCGCATCGCAGACCGAACCATGAATCACCGCCAGGCCAGGATGTTTGCGCACCGCGGCCAAGTTCGCGTGGTCGCCGGTACTGAAGTCATCCAGGACCGTGACCGCGTCGCCGCGCTCCAGCAGGGCTTCGGTAAGATGACTGCCGATGAAGCCGGCACCGCCGGTGACGAGGTAGCGCATGGGCGCAGCGTTGGTGGGCATTGGGCTGGCGCGAGCAGGTGCTGGCGCGGCGCGCGCCATTGCGTCAGACGCGCGTTGGTTGGCGGCGGTGTTTGGAATGGCTGAGCGCAGTAAAAAGATCGCGCTTTCTATCGCATGCCTCGCCGTATTTCCCTTCCGCCATGAGCAACACCAGCGCCCCGACTGCCCACAAATGGACGTTTTTCCGCTCAGGCGGTTTTGATCAGGTGCGCATCAGCACCGGCGCTGACATCGCGGCGATTCCCAATCTGAATCTGAAACTATGGACCGCGCTGGCCTGTCCGGTGAAGGGCCTGGAGTTTGATGAGCGCACGCTGGCCATTCTTGACACCGACAAGGACGGCCGGGTGCGCGCGCCAGAGATCATCGCGGCGATCGAATTCGCGAAGGCCAGCGTGAAGGATCTGGGCGGGATGATCCCTGGCAGCGCGACCTTGCCGCTGTCAGCGATCGACGATGCCACGCCGGCTGGCCAAGCGTTGGTGGCGGTGGCCAAGCGCATCCTGACCGCGGCGGGCAAGCCGACTGCGGCGGCGGTTACCGCGGCAGACATCGATGCGGTGCTGGCCTCCATCGCGAAAACGCAGTTCAACGGCGACGGCGTGATTCCGCCGGCTGCGGCTGATGACGCCGACACACGTCAAACGATCAGCGACATCATCGCGACCCACGGTGGGGTGATGGATCGTGGCGGCGACCTGGGCATCACGGCTGAGAAAATTGCCGCGTTCTATCCCGATTTAGTGGCTTTTGACGCGTGGTGGAAACAGGCCGAGAACCCCGCTGCGGGACTGTGGCCGTTGGGCACCGGCACCCTTGCCGGGATGGCCGCGCTCGACGCGGTGCAGGCGAAGGTTGATGACTTCTTCACGCGCTGCCGCTTGGCCGCGTTCGATCCGCGCGCCGAAACTGCGCTCAATCGGATCGAGGAGGATTACCTGAAGATCGCTGCGAGTGATCTCGCCATCACCTCACATGAAGTCGCGGGCTTTCCGTTGTCGCGGGTCGCGGCTAGCGCGGCGCTGCCGCTTGGCGGAGCGCTAAATCCAGCCTGGAGCGGTCGTATCGCGGCGTTCGCCGACACGGTGGTGCGGCCGTTGTTGGGTGCTGAAAAAACCAGTGTGAGCGAAGCCGAATGGACGGCGCTCAGCGCGCGCTTCACCGCCACGCGCGGCTGGTTGGCGACGAAGACCGGGATCGCGGTCGAGAAACTGGGCATCGCGCGGGTGCGGGAATTGCTGAGCGATGACAGCCGCGCGCGCGTCGGGGTTCTGATCGCGAAGGATCAGGCGGTCGCGGCCGAATTTGACGCCATCGCGCCCTTGGAAAAGCTTGTCCACCTGTACCGCGACCTGTACCGCCTGCTGCACAACTTTGTCAATTTTGCCGACTTTTATTCACCCGAACGACTGGCGACCTTCCAGGCCGGCACGTTGTATTTGGATTCGCGCGCATGCGAATTGGTGGTGCGCGTCGATGACGGCGCGAAGCACGCCGCGCTCGCGGGCCTGGCGAAAAGTTATCTGGCCTACTGCGACTGCGTGAATGCCGGCGGACAGAAGATGACCATCGCTGCGGCCTACACCGCCGGCGACAGCGACTATTTAATGGTTGGCCGCAACGGTCTGTTCTTCGACCGCAAAGGCCGCGATTGGGACGCAACCATCACCAAGATCATCGACAATCCGATCAGCATCCGCCAAGCGTTTTGGGCCCCGTACAAGAAAGCTATTCGCTTTGTCGAAGAGACTATCGCCAAGCGCGCTGCGGCTGCCGATGACGCCGCGACCGCCAAGTTGACCACCGGCGTCGAAGCCGCAGCAAAGGCGGCAGAGGCCGGCAAGGCGCCGAAAGAAAATCCAAAGTTGGATGTTGGGGTGATCGCGGCATTGGGCGTGGGTGTCGGCGCCATTGGCGGCGTCCTGGGCGGCATGCTCAGCGGGTTCATCAGCTTGGGTTGGTGGATGCCGGTGGGTTTGCTTGGATTGATGCTCGGCATCTCGCTGCCATCGATGATCATCGCGGCGCTGAAATTGCGGCAGCGCAATTTGGGACCGATCCTGGACGCCAATGGTTGGGCGGTGAACGGCCGGGTGAAGATCAACATTCCGTTCGGCGGCTCGCTGACCGCGCTGCCGAAACTGCCGGCGAATGCGACGCGGCTGCTGACGGATCCGTATGCCGAAAAGAAGCGTCCGTGGAAATGGTACATCGCGCTGCTGCTGGTCCTGGGCGCGTCAGGTTGGCTGACGTGGGACTGGTACAGCCACGGAAAAAAGTGGATCTGGGGAAAACGCACGCCGGTTAGCAGCAGCGATGCGCCTAAGGCCGACGCGCCTGCGGCTCCAGCGGTGACTCCGCCGCCGGCCGCGAAATAACGCAGCGTAGCCAATAAAAAAAACTCCCACGCGGCTGATGCCGCGTGGGAGTTTTGGTTTCTAGGCAGAGCGCGCCGCTCAGCGCGAATCCGAATACACCATCTGCGCGGCCTTCAGCAGCTCATCTGCCGATTGGCGTAAAAAAGGCAGCACCGCGTGATGATAGCGGACGCTGCCCTTTTGATCGATCACCACCACCAACCGGCGGGTGCCATACCACGCCGCGGCGCCATAGGCCTTGCTGCACGCGTTAGTCGGATCGCTCAGCAGCGTGAACGGGAAGCCGTGATGCGCGGCGAATTCCTGATGTTTGCCAACCGTGCCGGGATTGATGCCCAGGACGGTCGCCGAAATGCGCGCGAAATCGCCGTGCCGGTCGCGATAGTCGCACAGCTGCCGCGTGCACACCGGAGTAAAATCACCCGGATAAAACACCAGGATCGCCGGGCCGTTGGCCCACGCGGTGGACAGTTGGTAGGGCTGCCCGGCGGTGTCGGTGAGGGTGAAGTCCGGCGCGGGTTGATCGAGCATGCGCATGGTACGGATTCCTGGCGACCGCGGTTGTGAACTTAGAGCCCGACCGCGGCACGGGCCGCGGTCAGGGTCTGTCGCGCGACCGCTTGAGCGGCGGCGGCGCCCTGCGCCAGCACGCGCTCGACCAGCGCAGGATCATGCATGATCGCCGCGCGGCGGGCGCGGGCCGGGCCGAAATGGTCGAGCAGCACCTCGAACAGCGTCTGTTTCGCGTGGCCGTATCCGAAGCCCTCGGCGCCGGGCACGCGGTAGCGCTCGGCCAAGGCCAACGTGCGCGGGTCGTCTTTGCCGGCGATGGCGCGGAAGATCCTGAACACCGCGCAGGCCTCGGGCTCCTTCACGTCGTTTACGCCCTTTGAGTCGGTCTTGATCGACAGCACGCGTTTGCGCAGCGCCTTTTCCTCTTGGAACGGGTCGATGGTGTTGCCGTAACTTTTCGACATTTTTTCGCCGTCGATGCCGGGCAGCACTTCGGCGTCGGGCGCCAGGCGGAACGTGGGCAGGGTGAACACCGGGGTTTTGAATTCTTCGTTGAAGCGCGCGGCGATATCGCGGGTGATCTCGATGTGCTGCACTTGGTCTTTGCCCACCGGCACGACATCTGCGCGCGGGGCCAGAATGTCGGCGGCCTGCAATAACGGATAGCTGAACAGACCGACGTTGGCGGTCAGACCTTTGGCCAGCTTGTCTTTGTAGCTGACCATTTTTTCCATCCACGACATCGGGCACACGCAGGACAGCAGCCACGCCAGTTCGGTAACTTCGGGTACGTCGTGCTGCACATAAATGTGGGTGCGCGCGGGATCCAAACCGAAGGCGAGATAGTCGATCACCACTTGGCGGATGTCGGCGCGCAGGCGTGCGGCGTCGCGCACGCTGGTGAGCGCGTGATAGCTGGCGACGAACACGAACACCTCGTGGCCCTGCGCCTGCAAGTCGAGGAACTGGCGGATGGCGCCGGCGTAATTGCCGAGATGCAGTTGGCCGGTGGGTTGGACGCCGGAAAGGATGCGGCTCATGGGCGGGGTTTCGGCAAGAGGGGGCTGCGCCGGATCAACGAAGCGCGGCGAAGGCCTGGGCGACGAGGAAGACCAGGATCACGCCATTGAACGGATCGACTTGGCCGCGGTTGAGGTAGGTCAGTCCCGCAAAGGCCGCTACCGCGCCGATCACCGCCAACGTCAACGTGATAGAGCGCGCGAGCGGTTCCCGACGCGTCGCCAGCAGCGCGCCGTTGTAGGCCAGCTGGCCGCCATCCAGCGGGAAGATGGGCAGCATATTGAAAATGCCGAGCACCAGATTCATCACCATGCTGATCGACAGGAAGTGGCCCAGCCACGTTGGTCCACCGGCAAACGGATGCTTCAGCAGCGAGGCATCGTGCTCCTGAAGCAACGTGAACGCTCCGTAGCTGAGTCCGGCCAGCAAGAAGTTGACCGCCGGCCCAGCCGCGATCACCAGCATCGACTGACCCGGACTGCGACGCTGGATGGATTGGCATTGGCCGCCAAAGGCCGTGAGCGTGATCGTGATCCCGGTCGCGCCCAGCATCTTCGCCATTAGGCCGTGGCCGAGTTCGTGCAGGACGATGGCGATCAGCAGGACCGCCAGACACAGCAGGAACATGCTGGGATCAAAGGGCGTGTTGGGCGTCAGCGACCACAAGTACGCGAAGTAGAGCATGAACACTGCGGTCCAGTGCGCGTAAATCGGGATCGACGCCAAGTGTCCGAGATAGACCGAGCCATTCGCGCCAGGAGTCAGCATGGCGGCACGCTAGGAAACCCTGTGCGATTGCGAGCCATCGCGCCGGCGCGGCCGGGAGTGGTTTGAACACCGGCTTGGCTGCGTCGGCCAAATTTGCGCCCTCAGGATTCCAGGGGTAGGTTTCCGCGGCTGGCCCTCAGTTCGGCCACAGCACAACGACGACATTTTCCGGTGGGGTTTTCATGGACGACATGGTCAAAGACTTCCTGATCGAGACCTACGACAACCTCGAAAAGCTCGACCAGGATTTCATCGTGCTGGAACAGCACCCGGACGACAAAGAGCGGCTGAGCTCGATTTTCCGCACCATCCACACCATCAAGGGCGTCAGCGGCTTTCTGGACCTGACCAAGCTGATGGCGCTGGCGCATGCCGGCGAAAACCTGCTGTCGAAACTGCGCGACGGCGTGATGAAGCTGGACGAGGACCGTGCCAACGCGCTGTTGAAATTGGTCGACGGCATCCGGCAGATTTTGGGCTCGGTCGAAACCGGCAGTACCGAAGGTACGGTCGATTACACCGAGCTGGCCGCGCACTTGAACCGGCTCGCGGATCCCGCGGCGGCGCCCGCAGTCGCGGCGCCAACGGCTGAGTCGAAGCCGACCTCGGCGGTTGAGCGCAAGCCCGAAGCGGTGGTGGCGGAAGCGGCGGCTTCGGCCGCGTCTGCCCCGAAAACCGAAGTCGTGGCCAAGACGCCGGAAGCTGGCGCAAAAGCCGGCGGCGAAGGCGCTGGCTTGGCCGACGCCAGCATCCGCGTCGATGTCGAGGTGCTGGATCGCCTGATGAATCTGGTCGGTGAACTCGTGCTGACGCGCAACCGCCTGATGCTGCATCCGGCGGTTGGCAGCGACACCGGCTTCCAGGGTCTGGCGCAGTCCCTTAACCATCTCACCAGCGAGCTGCAGGAAGGCGTGATGAAAACGCGCATGCAGCCGATCGGCACGTTGTGGGCAAAGCTGCCGCGGGTCGTGCGCGACCTATCGAAACTGGTCGGCAAGACCATCCGCCTAGAAATGGAAGGTCAGGACACCGAACTGGATCGGACCCTGATCGACGCACTTAAAGACCCAATGACGCACATCGTGCGCAATTCCATCGACCACGGCGTGGAAACCCCTGAAGGCCGCATCGCCTCCGGCAAGCCGCCGGAAGGCGTGCTGACGCTGCGCGCCTGCCATCGCAGCGGCAACGTGGTGATCACCGTGGACGACGACGGCCGCGGTATCGACCCAGTGAAGATCAAAGCCAAAGCCGTTGAAAAAGGCCTGATCACGCCAGCGCAAGCCGCGCAGATGTCGGCCGCCGACGCGGTGAACCTGGTGTTCGCGGCGGGCTTTTCGACCGCCGAAAAAGTTTCGAACATTTCCGGCCGCGGCGTCGGCATGGACGTGGTGAAGACCAACATCGAACGCATCGGCGGCCGCGTCGATTTGGTCAGTCGATTGGGCGTGGGCCTGACCCTGACCGTGACCATTCCGCTGACCTTGGCGATCGTGCCGGCGCTGGTGCTGTCCAGCGGCGGCACGCATTTCGCCATCCCGCAGACCGCGCTGGTTGAACTGGTACGGATCAAGCCCGAGGTGATCGAGACGGTGTTCGACGTGCCGGTTTATCGCCTGCGTGGTCAGATCCTGCCCTTGGTGTATTTGAACAAGATCATGCAGGGCGAGACTGCGCCGGCAGCTATCGCGGCGCCAGCCGTGAGCGCACCGACTGCTCTCAGCGTCCTGATCCTGCAAGCCAACGACTCCCGCTACGGCTTGGTGGTGGATGCGATCCACAACACCGAGGAAATCGTAGTCAAACCGCTGTCGAAGCATTTCTCGGAACTGCCGGCGTATGCGGGCGCGACCATCCTGGGCGACGGCCGCTTGGCGTTGATCCTGGATGTGATCGGCATCGCGCGTTTGGCGCGTCTGGGCCAGCGCGCCGGTGCGGTTGACGCCAAGGCCGACCAGGTTTTAGCGACGGATCGCGTGCCGCTGTTGATCTTCGTCAGCCCCGACGACGGCCGCATGGCCATCCGTCTCGATCAGGTCACGCGCTTAGAAGAATTGCCCACGTCCGGCATCGAACGCATCGGCACCGGCGAAACGATCCAGTACCGCGGCACCATCCTGCCGCTGGTGCGGGTGTTCGCGCTATTGGCGGAACGTCGGAACGAACCGCGTAATCCTGAGTCCGGCGTGCCCGAAGGCATGTTGCAGGTGGTCGTACACACGGTGCGTTCAGCTGACGCTTCGGCCGAAGGTCAGCGCGTTGGCCTCGTCGTCGGTCGCATCCTGGACACGGTCGAGGAATCCCTGGCCATGAACAAAGCCGGTTCGCGCGCCGGCATCACCGGCTGCCTGGTGATTCAGGGTAAGGTCACCGAACTGCTGGATGTCGATTGGGTGGTGCGCCAGGCCCATCCCGAACTGAGCGCCCAACCCGAACTTTCTGCGTGAACCCATGACCGATACCGCCGTCGAAACTGCTCCCGAAACCACGTCTGATGCGAAGCTCGCCAGCACCTACTGCACGTTTTCGTTAGCGCCGTACCGCTTCGCCATCGATGTGCAGGCGGTGTTGGAAGTGCTGCGTTTTCAGGATCTGACGCCAGTACCAATGGCGCCGCCGGACATCGCCGGACTGATCAATCTTAGAGGCCAATTGGTGACCGCGATTGATCTGCGCCTGCGCCTGGGGCTGCCGCCGGCCGCGGCCGATCGCGCTGCGACGCACTTGGTAGTGCGCGACGGCGACGTCATCAGCAGCCTGATGGTGGACGAGGTCGGCGACGTCTGCCAACTCGCGCCCGAACGTCATGAACCGACGCCGGAAGCGCTACAAGGCCCAGCGCGCGATTTGGCCTCGGGCGTGTTCAAACTCGAAGACGGCTTGCTCTTGGTGCTCGACTTGGCCAAGGCCGCGGCCACGCGCAGCGTCGTGCGATGAACGCGATGGGGCCGGCACGGGTGTTGGTGGTCGATGACGCGGTGGTGTTCCGTAAGGCTATCACCGATGCCCTGGCCGATGACCCCGACGTGACCGTGGTAGGCACCGCCAGTAACGGCCGCTTAGCGCTGCTGAAAATCCCGCTGCTGAATCCTGACGTGGTCACGTTGGACGTAGAAATGCCGGAGTTGGACGGCCTAGCGACGCTGGCCGAGATCCGCCGGCAGTGGCCAAAATTGCCAGTCATCATGTGTTCGTCGTTTACCAGCGAAGGCGCCGTGACCACCATGAAGGCGCTGGATCAGGGCGCGAATGACTTCATCGCCAAACCGGCCGGTGTCGGCGGCATGGCCGAGGCCATGGCGGCGCTGCGCAAAGAATTGCTGCCGCGCATCAAGGCACTGACCGGTCGCTCGACCGCTGGATTAGTGTCGCGCACGCGGCCAGCGGTGAGCATGCCGCACGCACCGTCACCGAGCGTCACGCTGGGCGGCAGCGGACCGGTAACGTTGGTGCCGGCGCCGATGACCCAACGCCGGCTCGACATGCTGGTGATCGGTTCATCCACCGGCGGACCGAATGCCCTGGCCGACGTGCTGCCGCTGTTGCCCAGCGATCTGCCGGTGCCGGTGTTGTTGGTGCAGCACATGCCAGCGATGTTCACCAAACTGCTGGCCGATCGACTGACGGAAAAAGGTGC
This sequence comes from Planctomycetota bacterium, assembly GCA_038229115.1. GTDB lineage: Bacteria > Planctomycetota > UBA11346 > UBA11346 > UBA11346 > JBBROQ01. The sequence goes on from JBBROQ010000002.1 coordinate 25,430, forward strand.
CTTCCCGGTGCGCGAGGCCACTGACGGCGCGATTGCGAAACCCGGCGAAGCGTGGATCGCGCCCGGTGGATTCCATGTGGTGGTGAAGAAGGACGGCGAGCGTTTCGTCCTGCGTTTGACCCAGGATATGCCGGAAAATTCCTGCCGTCCCGCAGTGGACGTGCTATTTCGCAGCGTGGCGCAATTGAGCGTGCCGACGTTAGCCGTGGTGCTCACCGGCATGGGCGAAGATGGCCTGCGTGGCGCGCAGTTGCTGCACGCCGCCGGCAATCCGGTGCTGGCCCAAGATCAGGCGACCTCGGTGGTGTGGGGCATGCCCGGCGCGATCGCCAAGGCCGGCATCGCCAGCGCGATCCTGCCGCTGAATGCCATTGCCGCCGAGATCGTGAAGCGTTTGCGCCACGGCCGTCCGGCCTGGAATGGCGCCGTGCGCAGCCGGCAGCCGGCCGCGGTCTGACCGCATTGTCTGGTCGTGCGACCAGAGCAATTTATCCGAACAATCCGCTGTCTCTAAACGCGCCCGGGCTGACGCCCAAAGCGCGTCGGAAAGCGCGGCCGAAATAGGCCGGGTCGCGATAGCCGCACGCGTGGGCGATGGTGGCGATCGGCTGCTTGCGGTCGCGCAGCAGCTCGGCGGCGTGGCGTAGGCGTTGATCGGTCAGGAACGCGGCCGGGGCCAGGCCGAAGGCGGCGGCAAAGCGGCGGGTGAAATGCGCGCGGCTCATGCCGGCCACGCGGGCCAGATCGTCGACGCTCAGGTCGCGCTGGAAATGCGCGCGCGCGTGCGCGCAGGCGGCGTCCAGGCCTGGCGTGGCGGCGCGCGCCGCGTCCTTTGTCTGCGCGCCAGAAGCGGCCGTGCTCAAGCCGCGGTCCATCAGCAGCATGGTCAGGCGATAGGCATGCGCGGCCGACGCGTAGGGCGTGGCCACCGCGCCATTGAGCACCGCCGCGCAGCCTTCGGCCGCGGCCACCACCACCGGATCATCGGCGGTCATCGGCACCAATGCACCGGTGCGCGCGATCACCGCGCGCCACGCCTGCATGACGTCGCGTCCATACAGGCACAGAAAGAAGAAGCGCCAACGTCCGCCTTCCGGCAGCCAATAGCGATGGTCGCCGGGCATGGTCAGCAGCATCGCGGTGCCGGGGGTCACCGGGCGCGTGACGCCTCCGTGGGTCAGCATGCCGGTGCCGCTGAGGGTGTATTGGAACAGCGCGAACTGCGCGTCGCCGCGCCGGCGGCCGTGCCAGTCGTAGACGACACGACGCTGCTCGCTCAAGCCGCCATTGCCGAGTAGCGCCTGTAGCTCGGGGGTTTGCTGCGTGAACCAAACCGGCGCTTCGTGCAGTGGCCGGCCGGCCAAAGCGGCGGGCACGAAGTTCGACTGCGTGCTTTTGGTGCTCTCGGCAGGCGGCAGCTCAAAAGTACCAGAAGCAGCACGTCCATCCCGTATACGCATGAAAAACCACGATATGGTGAAGCGCGAATACACCAAGCACACGGCTTTATGCCGCCGCCAGCACCGTTGCAACCTCGCTTAGGAGCCATCGCCATGACCGACGCCGCACCTTCCATCATCACTTCATCGACCATCACGCCGGCCCGTTTCACCATCGCCTTCATCGGCGCTGGCTCGATCGGATTCACTCGCGGGCTGCTGCGTGACCTGCTGTCGGTGCCGGAATTCCGCGCCATCGACATCAGTTTCACCGACATCAATCCGCAGAACTTGGACATGGTCACGCAGCTGTGCCAGCGCGACCTCGATGCCAACGGCCTGACCACGAAAATCCGCGCCACCACCGATCGGCGTGAAGCGCTGCGTGGCGCGAAGTATGTGTTCAACGTGGTGCGCATCGGCGGTCTGGACGCGTTCCAGAGCGACATCGACCTACCGTTGCAATACGGCCTGGACCAGTGCGTCGGCGACACGCTGTGCGCGGGCGGCATCATGTACGGCCAACGTGGCATTGCCGCGATGTTGGAGTTCTGTGCTGACATCCGCGCCGTGGCCGCGCCCGATTGCTTGTTGCTGAATTACGCCAATCCGATGGCGCAGCTGACCTGGGCCGCGAACCAGTACGGCGGCGTGCGCTGCGTTGGGCTGTGCCATGGGGTATTTCACGGCCACGAACAGATCGCCACTGTGTTGGGTCTAAAACGCGAAGAAGTCGACATCATCTGCGCCGGCATCAACCATCAGACGTGGTATGTGCAGGTGCGCACCAATGGCGTTGAGCGCTCTGGCGAACTTTTGGACGCGTTCGAGCGTCATCCGGAATTCGCCAAGACCGAAAAGGTGCGCATCGACATGCTGCGCCGCTTTGGCTACTACAGCACCGAATCCAACGGCCATCTGAGCGAATACGTGGCGTGGTACCGTAAGCGCGCTGACGAAATCCCGCGCTGGATCGACACCGGCTGCTGGATCAACGGCGAGACCGGCGGTTACCTGCGCGTTTGCACTGAGGGCCGCAACTGGTTCGAGACGGACTTTCCGAACTGGCTCAAAGAGCCGGCATGGCAAATGGACCAACATTCGCGCAGTCATGAGCACGGTGCCTGGATCATCGAAGGCTTGGAAACCGGGCGCGTCTACCGCGGCCACTTCAACGTCGTCAATCGCGGCTGCATCACCAACCTACCCGATGACGCGATCGTCGAAGTGCCGGGCTATGTCGACCGCAACGGCATCAACATTCCGCGTGTCGGCGATCTGCCGCTTGGCTGTGCCGCGGTCTGCACCGCGTCGATTACGGTGCAGCGTCTGGCGGTGCGCGCGGCGGTGACGGGCGACGATCTGTTGCTGCGGCAGGCGATGCTGATGGATCCACTCACCGGCGCAGTTTTGAACCCGCCGGAAGTCTGGCAGTTGGTCGACGACATGTTGATCGCGCAGGAGCGTTGGCTGCCGCAATACGCGCAGGCGATCGCCGTGGCCAAAGCGCGGCAGGCCACGGCCGTCAGAGTGCCGACCAATGCCGCCTACCGCGGCGCGGCGCGGCAGCACACCAAGACCGTGGCCGAGATGACCGCTGACGCTGATGCCGCGCGCGCCAATGCGGCCGAGGCGGACAAGGCCAAGGCCAGGCCAGCGGCGGCGGCGACTGCCTGAGCGACTGCCACGGCCTGAACAGCCGCATTGAATTTGCGTCACAGCCCGGGAAACCGCGCGTTTCCTGGGCTTGCTGCTGCCAGACGACCAAGCCCTCAACATTGCGCCGAGCGCGCCCGTACTACTCTGCCGATTCCCGGTGGAGACGAGTGCAGGCGTGATCAGGCAGCAGTGGTTTTTCAGCACGGCTAACGACAGACAGAGCGCGATCCGCTGCTTCCTCGGCATTGCCCTGATTGCTGTGCTGAGCGCCTGCGCCGGGCCGCGCCAATGGGACACCACGCCGCCCACACCGCCATCGCCGCCGGCTACCACGGTGCCGACCGCCACGCCTGCAGTTGATTTTGCGCTGCGAGAATTTTCGCCGCGGTCGGTGTCGGTCGCGACCGACGCCGAGCCGCTGTTGCTAACGCGGGCGGATTGCGTGGCTCGGGCGCTGCGCGCCAACCGCGGCTTCCGCATCACGCATCTGGCGATGACGCAGGCGCAGGCGCAGCAGCGCTTGGCGCGGGCGCAGGTGTACGCCCCGAAACTCACGGTCGGCTACACGCTCAGCAACGGTCCCGACACCGGCGCCGCACGTGCCGACGTGGCGGTGCCGGTATGGGGCTTCGACATTCAGCCCTACGTCACCGGCGGCTGGAATCAGTACGCCCCTGCTTCTGCCTCCGGCGGTGCTGGCAGCCACACCACCGCGTATGGCATCACCGTGTCGCGTCTGCTATTCAACGTGAACGAACAGCTGCGCCAACATTTGCCGATCGAAGCCGCCGATCAGGCATTCTATGTCGCCGCCAATCGCGTGATTCTTGATGGCAAGGATTTGGACCTGCGCGCCACCCGTGCGTTCTTCGCCGTGCAGGGCGCGAGCGCACGACTGAACGTGCGTTCCCGCCGCGTGGTGGATGCCGAGACGTTTTTGCAGGCCGTGAAAAAGAATGTGCAGCTTGGCTTCAAAGCGCCGGTCGAAGCGGTCAATGCCACCATCGATCTGAATCAGGCGCGCGCCGATGCGTTGGGCGACCGCACCGCACTGCGCAACGCCGAAGAAGCACTGCTGAACCTGTTGGCCGAGCCACTGACTCGGCGGATGACGTTGGATTTGCAGGACGCGGGCTTTGACGGCGTCACAGTTCCGACGCTTGATGACGACCTGGCGCGGGTGCGCACGCATCATGAGGATCTCGGTTCGCGGCTGGCCGAAATCGATCTGAACATCGATCAACTGCGCATCGCCACCGATCAGTTGGCGCCGCAGGTGAAGGCCGCGTTCAACGCCGAGCGTCGACACGTTGGCGACGCCTTCGTCGCGCCCGGCGCGATCGACGACACTGCGGTCTCGCTGAGCCTGACATATTCCACGCCGTTGGACGGATGGGCGCAGGAACGCGCGCGGGTCAGCCAACTGCGCGATCAGATCGAGACCGCGACCTTGCGTCTGCGCGACACTGAGGCCGACCTGGAACAGCGTCTGCGCTCGGCGCATCGCCGCATGGTGCAGTTGCTCTCGACGGTCGATTTGTCGGTGCAGCGCTTGGCCGCCGAACGCGCAAAATTGGAAGCCACGTTGGTCAGCTATCAGGCCGGCACGATCGACAATTTGGAAGTCACGCGGGCCAAGCAGGCGCTCGACAATGCCGAGATCGGCTTGTTGGATGCGCGCATCAGTTTGGTGTTGGCCGCCGCGGAATACCGCGCGATTTTGCCGATCGCCAGCGCCCCGCCGCTGGCTCTGTCTGCTGGCGGCCCATGAGGTGTGCGCCGGCGCAGCTGCTGCTGGTGCTGCTGTTGGTCCAGTCGGCGCCAGCGGCCGAGGCGCTGGCCGCTATCGACCTCATCACTGCACAGCCGCCCGGTATGGCTGAACTGACGCTTCAGATCGATGGCCGGATCGACAACGCGCAGCCAATCGGCCATCGTCCGCCGGTGCCGTGGGCGGTGGTGAAGTCGATGGCGACCGCCGGCAGTCAGGTGGCGCGCAGCGACGTGCTGACCGAGATCGACCCCGAACCGGTGCAGCGCTGGTTGGATAATCAGGCGCAGCACCTGCACGAAGATGAACTGGACTTGGCGCTGAAGCGGCTGCGCACCGCAACGCAGATCGACGGCCTGCAAGAGCGCTTGGCCGACGCCACCGCGCAGCGCACGACCAACCTCGCCGCGATCGCCGCGACCCGTGAGGCCGATGCGCAGGAGCGCCGTATCGCCGAACTCGAAGTGGCCTCGGCCACCACTCAGCGCGATGCCGCGCAAGCGCGACTTGAACGATTGCGGTTGCTGGGTGCGGACGTGCCGGCGCAGACCGTGCGCAGCGCCGAGGACGCTTTAGCACGCGCGAATGCGGATTTGCGCGTGCCGACGGTGCGCTTGGAACTGCTGCGCGCGACTACCGGCGCGATCGCGCGTCGGCGCTTAGAAATCGCCACCGCCAAACTTGACGAAGACTTGGCCGGCGATCGCGGTCTGTCTGCCGACATCACGTTGGCGCAGGTAAAACAGGGTAGCGACGAAGCACTGCAACGCGGTGATGCGCAACGCCGGCATCACGATGCCGAGCGTCGCGCCGCGGCGGTGGCACAGCCACGCGTGTTGGCGCAGGCCGCGGGCACCGTCAGTTATCCCGATGGGCGGATGCGGCTGGGCTCAAAACTGGCGCCGGGACAAGCGTTCGTGTGGGTATTGGAAGCGCAGCATTTGATCGTCGCGGTCGAACTTCCGGATGAGGCGCAGGCGCTGCTTTTGGGCGGAATAGCTGGCGCCTCAGCGAGCGCGGCGCAGGGCCACGGCGAGGTGACGATTCCCGCATTGGGTGGCGGCGCGCAGGTGCGCGTGCCGGTGACCGTGCGGGATATCGCCGCCAGTCCGCGTCCGTCGGCGGACGGAACCCATCGCGTGTTTGCGTGCCGTTTAGCGTTCGCGTTCACCGATCCAGAGGCCGAGGCGCGGGTGCGCGCGCAGATGAAACCGGGCATGCGTGTGCAGTGCGCGTTGGCGCTGTCACTGCCCGGCGCGATCGCGGTGATCCCGACCTTTTGTTTGAGCGACCGGCGTCAGCCGCGGGTGCAGATGGCGGACGGCAGCGAGCGCACGCTCACCGGTACGGTGCTCAACGATCGCTTCGTGGTGCACACCGGCGTGCAGCCTGGCGAGCGCATTCGGGTCGCGGTGCCGACAGCGCATGCCCGCGATGTGGTGCGGGTCACGGGCGTGTTGGAAGCCACAACGGCGCTGCCGATCCGGCTGTCCTCGGGCGAATGGGAACTCAGCGAAGTAGTCCCCGACGGCAGCATGGTGCAGGCCGGGCAGGTGGTGGCGCGCCTGAGCAAACGCACGTGGTGGCGCGATCTCGAGCTGGACCGTTTCACGGTGCAGGCCGGCGATGCGCGCGCGGGGGCAAACCTTGCCATCAGTCGAGCCGAGGCCGAGCAGCAACGCGTACGGGCGTTGGCCGCTTGGCATCAGGCACAACGCGATGCCGATGCGGCGACGCTTGAACATTTCATCGCCCGCTACGCCGTCGACGACGAAGGCATCGCGTCGGCGCAAAGCGCAGTCGAACGCGCCGCCATCGACGCCGCTGCCAACGCGCGCAGCGCACAGGACGCGGCCGAACCGCGCTTGGCGGCAACGCTCTCTGCCAATGCGATCGCCGCGCGAAATGTGGCTGCCGGCGCCAGCGCACGGGCGCTGACCGCGGCGCAGATTCGCGCGGTGGCCACGACGCGCGCCAGTGATTGGTTTGTTTTGGCGGACAAGGCTGAGGCCGAACGCAGCGCGCATCTGGCGGCGACCGCGGCGCGACAAGCGTACAGTTTATCCTGCGAACAAGCGCGGCTGGCTCAGGCCGCCGCCGCGGACCGTTACCGCGCCGACCTGCGCTCGCGCGACGGTCAGCGCAACGAGTTCTTGGACGAAACCGTGCTCGCCCCGCGCGCTGGGCTGCTGTGCCATCGCCTGTCCGGCGGTCAGCCGCTGAAAGCGGGTAATGAGGTGCGCACGATGGAGCCGTTCCTGATGCCCGACGGCCCGCAGCGCAGCGCAACGCTGCTGATTCCAGCGCGTTTTTACGGCCATTTCAGCGTTGGGCAGACCCTGGCCCTGCACGTGCCGGCACTCGGCGAAACGACCCTCAGCGCCAGCGTCCGTGCCGTCGGTGCGGCCTTCCTGCCTGATCCGACCGTTGCGTTTGACCGTGATCTTCCGGGCGCGGCCGACGACGTGTTCACGCTTGGCATCACGCTGACACCGCCGGCTGAGTTGGCCGCGCGTCTGCCGCCGGGGACCACGGTGTATGCGGATCTGTGAGCAGCTGAAAAAATCGACCGCGCTTTGGCTCGGCTTCATGCTCATGGGGAGCGCGGCCGAGCTGACGCTCGACTTCGACGGCCAAGTGGTGTTGGAGCGCGCCGCGTCAGTGGGCCTGGCCGCGACCGCGCCGGGCGCCGTGGTCGAATGGTTGGCCGCCGATGGGCAGGGCCTGCGCAAAGGTGACCGTCTAGTGATGTTCAGCGCCGATCAGGCGACGCGCGAATTGCCGCTGCGCGTGCTTGACGCAGAAATCGCGCGCCGCGCGCAAACGCTCAGTCAGGCAAAGGCGGGATTGGAACTGGATGCCCTGCGTGATGAGCAGACGCGCCTGCGCGGCGATCTGGCACAGGCCGAAGCCGCGGTCGCGGCGCTGGTCCACAAACGCCGCGATGAGGCCGCGTTGGCTGCCGCTGGCCACGACGCTGACACGGTTGCGCTGGCCGCAGAAATGCGCGCCGCCGAACGTCAGCGGCGCTTGGCGGGCCTGGGCCAAGTGGCCGCCGATCAGGTGCTGCGTGCCGACGCGTCGGTCGCCATGGCGGCCGCTCGCAGCGAGCAGAGCGCGGCCGCGGCCGCGCGATTGCAGGCGTTGGCTGATGCCGCGGCGGCAACGACTGCTGATGCTGACGTGGTTGCCGAGGACGATCTGGAACTGCAGGCCAAGCGCTTGGCGGTGCGGCGGCTGCGGGCGCAAATGGGCGTTGATCAACACGGCGTAGTGCTGCCCGGTGCCGGCATCGGTGCGCGTCTCGCGGCCACCGAAAAAGCCGGCAAACGTCAACGCACCGTCGATCAGACTGAGCGCGAACAAAGCGAGCGCGTGGCCCACGAAGGCGAGCGCGATCATCATGACCACACGCCGTTGGTATGGGTGTCGCTGACCAGAGATGGCGAGAAAACCGCGGCAAAGACCGTGCGTTTCCTGCCCGCAGTTGCGAGTGCCGCGAGTGCCGCGGAGGCGACCACGACGCTGACTGACCGCGGCGCGGTGTTCACGACCGAGCGCGGTTTTGGTTGGGATGTCGAGGTCAGCGACCGGCTGCGCGCGCCGGCCACCGCGTCAACGGATCAGCACGGCTGCGTGCTGATCCGCGAACAACGGCGCTGGCGCATCGCGCTGCCCGATGGCGTGTGGCAAGTGCGCGTGGGCTTGGGCGATGCGCTCGATTGGGATGGCGCGGTGCTGTGGGCACAGGGCGGGCAGGCTGACGAACGGCAGTGCCTCGCGGCCGAGCGCCGCATCGACGGCGGCGCGTATCCGGAATTCGCGGCCACTGTGACCGTGCGCGGCGGCTTGTTGGAATTGTTGGTTGGCGACACCTGTGTGCGCGCCCTGCGCGCACCGGGGGATGGACTCGCGGTACGGCAACCGTGGACGCGGGTGGGCTCGAAAACCGGCGATCCGAGTTGGCCGGTGGTGTTCTTTGTCGCGCAGCGCGATCTGACGGTGCGCTGCAGAGTGCCGCAGGAGCAGGTGCGCTTTTTGTGCGTCGCTGACGCGCCGCTGGCCGCGGGCGCTTTGCCCGTCGCTGCCGCGCCGAGCGCAGAGAAACCTGCGCTGCGCACCAGCATCGTCAGCGTGCGCACCCGCAGCGGCGAGCGCGTGTCCGGCCGCATTGTGGGCATCGACGATCAGCCGGTGGCGCTGGGACGGGCGCCGCTCGACTGGAATCAGGATGAGACCGAGCGCCTCGCCAATGAAGTCACCATCGCGGTGGACGATCCGCAGCAGCGCTTGGCGATCGGTGCGCCGGTGGTGGTGCGCGCGGCGTTGCCGGTGCCTGCGCACGCGTTGGTCGCACCGGCGCATCTGGTGGTCGAGCGCGCGCATCATCGTTATGCGCAGGTTCGCGGTGCCGCAGCCGCAGTGACGGTGCAGGCCGAACGCGTCGGCGCGCAGTGGCTGATCACCGGGGGTTTGCCGGCCACCACTGACAATGCCGATGGCTTGGTCGAGCCGCAGGCGCTGCCGATACGCCGGCGGTGACCGCAAGTTTTGCCGGCGAAGTGGTCGCCGGTGCGCGCGCGCCGCTGACGCTGCCGTATTTTTGGGGCCGCATCAGCACAATGGTGGCCGATGGCAGCATCGTGAAAAAAGGCGAGGGGGTGGTGACCCTGTACAACCCCGACCTGGACACCAAACGCGACGAGGACCGCCGCGCGCGCGCGAAGGCCAGTCAGGCGTTTTTGCTCAGCGCCGAGCAGCGCCGAGTGAAAGCAGTGCAGGCCGACAGCCAAGCCGCCGAGCAGCGCGTTGGCGATCAACAAACCGGTTTGGCGTGGCAGCAGGCGGCGCAGGTGCCAATCGCAAGCGTGACCGAATGCCAGGCAGCACTGAGCGCAGCGCAGATACGCGCCGCTGACGCGACTGCGCGCGTGCAGCGGTTCGGGGATTTGAGCGCAGAACAACCGGCTGAATTTGCGGGCTTGAACTTGGCCAACGCGCAAGCCGAGGTCCAGGTGCGGCGCGCGGCGTTGGCGTTGGTCGCGGCGGCGCGTGCGCCGAACTGGTTAGATGGGCAAGACAAACTGGACGCGTGGCGTGCGGCGTTGCAGCTGCGCGGTGATCGCGATCAGGCGGTGGCATTAGCTCAGGCCGACGAACGCGCGGCGGCGATGAAGGGGCGCATCACGCTTGATCGTGCCCGCGAAGGCGAGTGGAAAGCCCGGCAATTTGCGCAGATCCGCGAGCTGAAAGCACCGGCAGACGGACGGCTGTTTTTCGCCACCACCTGGAACGACCAAAGCGGCAAGCGCGAGAAACTGGCCAAGGATCTGGTGGTGTGGGGCGGGTTGACCTTGGGCGAAGTCTTGGACATGCGGCGGCTGGATTTCCGCGCCGCGGTGCCCGAACGGCGCTACGGAACGTTGCTCGTTGGTCAGCAGGTGACGGTGGTATTTCCGCAGTTCGACGGCGTGCGCGTGCCGGCGACCTTGAGCGCGATTGGCCGCGCGTTCAACGCCCCCACGGACAGCGACAGCCTGGATCGTCATGCGCGCATCACGGCGGAACGTGAGGTGATCGTGACCGTGGCGTTGACCGTACCGGCCGAACTGCAAGACCGCTTGCTGCCCGGCACCAAGGGCGAACTCGATGTGGGCGACGTGCTGGTGCCGGCGGCCTCGGTAGAAAAAAAGGCACAGCCATGACGCGTCGTCGCTTCGTTTCGGTGGTCGTGGTGCTGATGGTCTTGGCGGTGGCGGCGGCCCTGATGCGGCCGCGCCATGGTACTGATCGCCCGCGTTTTGAAGCGGTGCGCGTGCTACAAGGCGAGGTGGCGCAGGTGCTGCACGAAACCGCGCGCATTCAACCCGTTGATCCCATGCTGGTGAAATGCGCGTTTACCGGCCGCATTCAATTCATCGTCGAGGACGGCGTGTGGGTCGAGGCCGGGCAGACGCTGTTCGTTCTGGATGAGGACGAAGAGTCTGCGCGCGTCGCCGACGATCGCAGTCAGTTGTTAGGCGTGCGTCAGGAACTGCGTTTGGCCAAACTGAAACGCGAGCAAAGCGAAGCGCAGGAAGCAGCTAAACGCGACGCGGCGCGGCGCAGTGCAGAATTGGAAACGCTGCGTGCGCAGGTGGTCGAGACCACGCCGCAGGGGGGCGATACGCTGATCCGTTTGCATGAACAGCTGCTGCCGTTGGAGGCCGAGGCCGAAACTGCGCGCACTGCTGCCACCGCCGCCGAGCGCGGCTATCAAGCGGCTTTGGACGCGTATTTGGCATTGGTCGATCAGCAGCAATCACGGCGCGATCAGGTGGCGCGCGCGCAGGCGCAGATCGACGAAGCCAACGCGCAGTTGGAAACGTCCGCGGGATCGATGGAGCGCCTCACTGCGGCCGAACGCGTCGAACGCGAGCGGGCGCAGACCGCACTGACTACCGCCCAGGCCGAGTTCGCGCGCGCGCAAGCAGCGCAAGCCGATGACCTGCCGCAGCGGCTGGCCGCGGCCCAGACCGCAACCAATGCGGCAAAATCGGAACGGGACCGCACTGCCGCCGCCGTGGCCGAGCAGGAACGCACCACGCAGCCGCTCTATGTGCAGATCGAAATTGAGAAACGTGGCGCGACCGCAGCGGCGCTGGCTCTCGACGAAGAATCGCAGCGGCTGGCGTTGGCCGAAGCTGAACGCCTGCGCACCGCCGCCGCGGCCGGGGTGGCAGCGCAGGCAATGGCGCAGTCGGCGTTGGATGATCGGCAGGCCGAGGTCGACCGGGCGACGGCGCAATTGGCGATCACGCGCGAACGTCTGACCATCGCACGTCGGGGCGCCACCGCGGCCGAACTAACCGAGGCGCACGCGCGGCGTGAGCGCGCACAGGCCAAGGCCGACGCCGCGCAAGCCGCGTACGAACGCGCGTTGGCGGTGCAGGATCAGGAGATCGCGCTGTTGGATGCGCGGCAGGCGCGCTTGGCCGCCGGCATCGAACGCCGCTCGCGCAATTTCCCCAGCCTGATTGAGAGCTATCTGGCGACCCTGCAGAGCGAACGCGCGTTGCTGGAAGCCGACGAACTGACCCGGCGCAGCGAACTCGACGCCGAGCTTGCGCGTTTACAGGCGCAGTTGGTGGCAGCGAAGGCCAAGCCGCCGGGCGTGCAGGTCGCGCCGGTCGCCGGCGTTGCGCGCGTGAAGGAACAGGACGACCGGAAGAAGCAGGCCGGCGACAAGGGTTGGGAGGACGACACCTTGGTGGAGCTGTTCCCGCCCGAACGCATGGCGGTGCTGGTCGCGATTAACGAGGTCAACGTGCGATTGTTGAAGCCCGGCCAAGTCGCGCGCATTACCGTTCCGGCACTTAAAAACGCTGAATTCACCGGCGTTATCGCCACCATTGCCGGGGTCGGCAAAGACAAGTTTTCTGATCAGGGCGGCTTTGCCGATGTCACCCAGTTCCTCGTCCGCATTACCTTGGATCAGCCAAGCGCCGAGCTGCGCCAGGGCATGACCGCGCTGGTCGCGTTGACCATCGACCGCCGCGCGGACGTGCTGTGGCTGCCGCGCGCGGCGGTGCGCCTGGACTCGACAGCGCCGGGCAAAGGCATGGTCTTGAGTGGCGATGCACGCGCGCCGCAGCCGCACGCGATCAGCATCGAACCAGTCGGAGACGACGCGGTGGTGATCACCTCGGGACTGAACGCAGGCGATACGGTGTTCATCGACCGCGGACTCTCGCCATGAGTACGCCGCTCATTTCCCTGCACGGCCTCAGTCGCGCGTACACCATGGGCGACACCGTGGTGCACGCGCTGCGCGACGTGTCGCTGGACATCATGCCCGGCGAATTCGTGGCCATCATCGGGCCGTCGGGCAGCGGTAAGACCACGCTGATGTATGTGCTGGGGCTATTGGATCAGCCGACCGGCGGCAGTTATCGGCTGGACGGTCGCGAGGTCGCGCATCTGGATGACGCGTCGCTGTCGCAGCTGCGCAACCAATCGATCGGCTATGTGTTTCAGCAGTACAACCTGCTGCCGGATTTGAGCGTGACCGAGAACATCGCGTTGGGTCTGGCCTATGCCGGCGTGGACGCGCCGGCGCGCGCGGCCCGGGCTGAAGCGTTAGCGACCACGGTGGGTCTTGGCCATCGCTTCACCCACACCGCGCGCGAATTATCCGGCGGACAGATGCAGCGCGTCGCCATCGCGCGCGGCTTGGCCGGACGGCCGCGTCTGATCCTGGCTGATGAGCCGACCGGCAATCTGGATAGCAAAACTGGCGTCGAAATCATGGCGCTGCTAAGCGCCCTGCACGCCGATGGTCACACCATCATCATCGTCACTCACGACCCCGGCGTCGCGGCTCAGGCCGACCGCGCGATCCGGATCGTCGATGGTGAGATCGTGGAAGACAGCCGGCGGACGACGGCGCCTGAGGTACCGAGCACGACCAGCGATGCGCCGTCCTCGGCGCCGTCGCCCGCCGTCGCCGGCATGTCGCTAGCCGACACGTTCAGCACCGCGATTCGCGAGGGTTTGCTGGCGAACCGCCTGCGCTCGGCGCTGACCATGTTGGGCATCGTATTCGGGATCGCGGCGGTGATCGCGATGACCGCGATCACCGAAGGTGGAAAGCGGCAGCAGCTCGACCAGATCCGGCAGATCGGCATGAACAATGTGCAGGTGCGGGCGCTGGATTTGGATGGCGCGCGGTTGCTGCGGCAGCGGCGGATAAATCCGGATGGGCTGACGCGCGAGGATCTGGCCGCGGTCAGCGCCAATGTGCCGGGGATCGTCGCGGCCACCGCGTGGAAGAACCTGAAGGCCGAGATCCGCCGCGGCGAATATTTGGTGGATGATGCCGCGACGGTCGGCGTCACCGGCGATTTTCCGGCGGTGGCGAATGTGCAGGTGGCGCGCGGCCGATTCATCGATGCACGCGACGAAGCGACCTTCGCGCGCGTGTGCGTGTTGGGCGCGGCAGTGGCGCGCGGGCTGGGCTTGGCAGACGACGCCATCGGTGCGGTCATCATCGTCGGCGACGAGCCATGCACGGTGGTCGGCATCACCGTCGAACGTCCCTACACCGTCAGCGACGTGGCCGACGTCGCGGTGCAGGATCGCAATCGCGACGTCTACCTGCCGTTGGCCAGCCTCGACGCGTATTTTCGTCACGCCAAATATGACAGCCGCGTCGATGCGCTTAGCCTGCGTTTGGACAGTGACGAACTGCTGTTGGAGCGCTCGCGCTTGGTGAAGCGCATTGTCAGCGATCGCCATCGCGGGGCCGAGGACTTGGCCGTCGCGGTGCCGCTGGAAAGTCTGAAGCAGGCGCAGCGCACCAAGGAAGTGTTCAACGTCATCATCGTGGTGATCGCCGCGATTTCGCTGATCGTCGGCGGCATCGGGATCATGAACATCATGCTCGCCAACGTCACCGCGCGCACGCGTGAGATCGGCATTCGTCGCGCCGTGGGCGCCAGTCGCCGCGACATCATGCGGCAATTCTTGGCCGAGGCCGCGCTGATCGCGGCCTGTGGCGGCGTGCTCGGCCTGCTGCTCGGACTCGGCGGCGGCTTGTTAGTGCAGGCGGTGTTCGGCTTCCCAGTCGCTTTCAACGCCGCGATCATGCTGATCGCAGTCGGTTCATCGACCGCCATCGGCATTGGTTTCGGTCTGTATCCGGCGTGGCTGGCGGCGCGCATGAATCCGGTCGAGGCGCTTCGTGCCTGACCGGCCTTTGGTGCCTGACCGGCCTTTGGTGCCTGACGGGGTCCGGGTGCCTGACGGGGATCATTGGCCGGAGGCGCAGGATCTGGGTTCGTGGACACGCCTGTTGGCCGTGGGCGAGGCGCTGCCGCTGCGCGTGCGCTGCCATCGGGTGAACGTCGAGCGCATGCGCACGCACTGCGTGCCAGCGCATCGACACGACCATTACGAAGTGATGATCGCCATCCGCGGCACCTACGCCTGCATGGTGCAAAATCAGGCGCTATCGGTCGCCGCGCCCGGTGCGGTGGTGGTGCGGCCGGGCGATGTGCATGAGGACCGCTGCACTGGCGCAGTGACGTTTGCGTCGGTCAATTTCGCCGTGATGCCAGGGCCGACGCCGTTCCGATCCTTGGATGTGTTTGCCGCCGAAGCGCCGGTCGCAAGTCTGGCGATCCATCATGCCGACGAGCTGGTGGCGTTGGCGCAGCGTTTGAGCGCAACCTGGCGGCGACGCGATCCGTTCATCGCGCAGTTGCAGGACAACCTGGCCGAAGAACTGCTGTGGCGAATATTGGGCCTAGTGCCGATCGCCACGGTCGCGCCGGCATTGGCGACGCGCTTAGCCCATCAGGGTTTCGCGGCCGAGTTCACCGCGTTGCTGACGCAGCAGCTGTCGGCGTCGTTAGACGTGCCCGGCCTCGCCGCGGCGTTGGGCATCAGTACGCGCACGATGTCGCAGAAATGCGTCGCGGTGTTCGGAACCTCGCCCGCGCGCTACGTCGCGCGGTTGCGCATGGAGCAGGCGAAGGCGCTGTTGGTGCAAACCGATTTGTCGGTGAAGCGCATCGCGGATTATTTGGGCTTCGCCGACCAGTTCCATTTTTCCAAGGTCTACAAACGCGTGCACGGCGTGGCTCCGGCGCGGGAACGGCTGACTCCAGAAGCTTGAATCAGCCGTCTGATGCGTGCAGCGGCGACTGCCGAAATAGACATCCGCTTCGCCGTTCGCGCCATTCGGTTGCGGTTTTTGCTGATAAAATCAGGCCCATCGCCGGCAGCGTCCGGCCCCACCCGCGAGAGCCTGCCATGACTACAAAACATCAACCGCCCCTGCGCCTGGGCATCATCGGCTGCGGCGGCATCATGCGCGGCGCCCATCTGCCCGGGTGGAAAAGCGCCGGCAACATCGAGATCGTCGCCGCCTGCGACAGCAATCCGGACACGCTGGCGCGCTTCGCCGCTGAATTTGGCATCGCGCACACCACCACCGACTATCGCGAACTGGCCACGCGCACCGATATTGACGTGATCGACATCGCCACGCCCAATCGCCTGCACACCCCGGCGGCGCTCGCGGCCCTGAACAGCGGCAAGCATGTGCTGTGCGAAAAGCCGTTGGCCACCACCACTGCCGAAGTGCGCGCGTTGGCTGCTGCGGCGCTGAAGGCGGATCGACTGCTGATGACCGCGCAGCATATGCGCTGGACGCCGATGGGTGTGGCCTGTCGACGCTGGGTCGAGGCCGGCAATCTGGGTCAGGTTTATCACGCGCGTATCCACGCATTGCGCCGCAATTGGTTGCCGGGCGCGCCGACCTTTATCGATGACAGTCTGAGCGGCGGCGGGCCGTGTATGGACATCGGCGTGCATGCGTTGGATCTAGGCATGTGGCTGATGGGCAACCCGACCCCGGTGCGGGTAAGCGGCACCACGCGGGTGAATTTTGCTAAGGGCGACCGCATCCCCGGCGCCTGGGGCGAATGGGATCGCGACCGCTTCACGGTTGAAGACTTTGCCTCGGGCTTCGTGCATTTCGACAACGGCGCGACCATGGTGATCGAGTCGTCGTGGCTCCAGCATCAGAAGGAGCGCGAGGATTTCAGCGCGCAGCTGTTCGGCGATCAGGCCTCGCTGCATTGGCCCAGTGGCGAGTTCCAAACCGCAGTGAATCGCGTGTTGGTCGATGGTCGCTTGGATCAGGTGGAAGGTTTACCGCCGGCGCATTCGGGCGAGATCCACGCCTTTGTCGACGCGATCAGAAACGGCAAACCGTCGCCGGTGCCGGTCGCGGAAACGCTCAAAGTTATCAGTATCCTTGAGGCCATCGTGGAGTCGGGGAAGACAGGCCGCGAAGTGCGGCTTGATCATAGTGCTGGTAAGTCGCTGGGGGCCACGCCATGAAACCGATCAACCTTGCACTGATCTCCACCGCGCACATCCACACCAGGGAGTTTATCAGCAACATCACCGCCGGCACCGACGGCCGGCGCGTGCACGTCATCTGGGACGACCTGTCCGAACGCGGGCAGCGTTATGCCGACGACTGCGGCGCGCGCTTTGTCCCGGATCTGGCCGCGGTGCTGGCCGATCCGACGGTCGATGGCTTCATCATCTGCGCCGAGAACACCCGGCATCTGCCGCTGCTCGAACACGTGCTGCCGGTCGGAAAGCCGGTGTTCTGCGAAAAGCCGATCGTCACCACCGTGCCGGAAGTGGCGCGCGTGCGAGCCCTGGTCGCCAAGCACGGCACCACATTATTCGCTGGTTATTACAAGCCATTCACCGGTGCCCTGCAGGCCGCAGCGGCGGCCATGGCGGCCGGGCGTTTGGGTCAGGTCACGCATGTGCGCTACCGCAATGCGCATCACGCCGCCTATGGCCGGTGGTTCGATAACCCCGATCTGGCGTGGTTCACCAAGCCCGAACTGGCCGGCGGCGGCGCGTTCATGGACATGGGCACGCACGCGGTGCATCTGCTGCGCACGCTGTGCGGCCCGGTGCGGCGCGTGTGGGCGACCATCGGCAATGCCAGCGGCGCCTATCCACAGGTAGACGACTGGGGCATCGCGCACCTCGACTTTGCTTCTGGCGTGCAGGGCACAGTCGAGGCCAGTTGGGTCCAGACCGGTGGGCATGGCGGCTTGGAAATCATCGGCGCGCAGGCCGCTGCGTGGGGCGGCGACGGCGGCATCGAAACCGCCGCGCCCGGACAGCCGGCGGTGAAGCTTGAACCGTTACCCGATCGTCCGCGGCAGGTCGACCGCTTGGTCGCCGCGATCCAAGGTCGCCTGACGCCGGCCGAATTAACGGCGGATCTGGACGCCTGTTTGGACGCGGTCGCGATCATGGATGCGGCTTACCGTTCAGCCGCGAGCGGCCAGTGGGTGGATGTGGCCACGGTGAACTGAGCGCAGTCATGGGCGGCGGCGCCGGTCAGTTTGCCCACGGCCGACAAGCGCCATGCTGCGCCGCCCATGACTGCCTTCAGTGCCAATCTCAACAAAATCGCCCTGCTGCGGAACACCCGCGACAACGGTTATCCGGATCTGCTGCGCGCCGGGCTGATCAGCATCGGTGCGGGCGCCAACGGTCTGACCGTGCATCCGCGGCCGGATCAGCGCCACACGCGCATGAACGATGTGCATCAGCTGCGCGCGCTGACGTCTGAGCATCACGTCGAGTTCAATGTCGAAGGCTATCCCGCCGACGATTTCCTGGCCTTGGTCTGCGCGGCGCGGCCCGAGCAATGCACCTTGGTGCCCGATTGGCCGGGCCAGCGCACCAGCGATCACGGGTGGGACGCGCAGAATCATCGCGAGTTGCTGACGCGGGTGGTCGAGCGGCTCAAAGGCGCGGGTATTCGCGTGTCGTTGTTTTTGGATCCTGAACCAGCGCAGGTTGCGCACGCGAAGGCCACCGGCGCGGATCGCATCGAGTTGTACACCGAGCCGTATGCGCGCTCGTTCGCCACCGGCGATCGCGCGGCGATGCTGGCGCGCTATCGCGAAACCGCGGTCGCGGCGCAGGCATTGGGGTTGGGCGTCAACGCTGGGCATGATCTGACGCTGGAGAATCTGCCGGCGTTTTTGGCCGCGGTGCCGACGGTGTTGGAAGTCAGCATCGGGCACGCGCTGATCAGCGATGCACTGGAATACGGCCTCGCGGATGCCGTGCGCAAATACGTCGCGATATGCCGCGCATGAGCCACGAACCCCCGCCCACCCGCGCACAGCAACGCAGGTCATTGCGCGAAGAACTCGACGCGATCCGCGCACAGGGACGCCTGCGCACGCGCCCAGTGATCGACGGGCCAGACGGGCATGTGGTGCGCCTGCATGTCGACGGCAAACGCGTGGCGCTGATCAATTGGGCGTCGAACGATTATCTGGGCGCGGCGCAAAACCTGCGCGTGCGCAACGGCGCGTTCAAAGCGCTGCGCAGCTACGGCGCGGGCGCGGGCGCGGCGCGGTTGTTGTCGGGCGGGCTGCGCATTCACCGCCGGCTGGAAGAACGCTGCGCCAGTTGGTGGGGGGTCGAAGACGTGCTGGTCACCTCTTCGGGTTACCAAGCCAACATCGCCGCGCTGGTCAGTCTGTGCATAACCAGCGAAGACGTGCTGATTCTGGACCGTCTCTGTCACGCGTCGCTGTACGACGGCGCGCGTTTGTCCTGTGGGACGCTGATGCGTTTTCGGCACAACGACGTCGCCGATTTGGAGACCCAACTGGAGCGCAGCAGCGGCGCGCCGCGGCGCATCGTGGTGGTCGAGGCGATCTATTCGATGGACGGCGACGAAGCGCCGTTGGCTGCGATCCACGCGTTGTGCGAACGTCATGGCGCGCTGTTGGTGGTCGACGAAGCGCACGCCCTTGGCGTGGTCGGGCCGGGCGGGCGCGGACTGTGCGCGGATCTGGGCCTGACGCCGGATCTGCGCATCGCGACCTGCTCGAAAAGTTTGGGCAGTCAGGGCGGCCTGATCGCTGGCGACCGCGACCTGATCGAGCTGTGCGTGAATCGTGGGCGCGCGTTTATCTTTTCGACCGCGCCGGTGCCGGCGGCGATGGGCGCGGCGCATGCGGCGCTGACGTTGCTGGACGATCAGCCTGAACTGCCGGCGTTGTTGGTCGCGCGCGCGACCGCGCTGCGCGAAGCGCTGCGCGCGCAGGGCTGGGCGGTGCCGGCTGGACGTTCGCCGATCATTCCGCTGATTGCCGGCGACGAAGCCGCCGCGTTGGCGTTGGCCGCACGGCTGCGCGCGCTGGGCCATCATGCGCCGGCGATCCGACCGCCGACGGTGCCGGCGGGTGCGTGCCGCGTGCGCTTGAATGTGACCCTGGCGCACACCGACAGCGATCTGCGCAAACTGACGCGCGCGCTGGCGACGATCCGCGCCGAGCAGACGGCTGCGGAAACGTCGGCGTGAGCGACGCCACCACGCTGGCCGAAACGTTAACCGCCATAAGCGCACACCGCGCGCAGTTGCTCCAATGCACTGCCTGCCCGCGCATGATCCGGCCGGTGGTTTCGGGCGCGGCAGTGGTCTCGCCGGTGTATATGGTCGGGCAGGCGCCGGGCCCGCACGAAGGCCGCTTCGGCAAACCCTTCGCGTGGACCGCCGGCAAACGCCTGTTTTCGTGGTATGGCTCCATCGGCGTCGACGAAGCGACCTTTCGCGAGCGCGCCTACATCGCTGCGGTCTGTCGTTGTTTCCCTGGGAAAAATCCTCAGGGCGGCGGCGACCGAGTGCCGGAAGACACGGAAATCGCCGCCTGTTCAGCCTGGATGCGGCGCGAAATCGAGTTGCTGCGCCCAACCCTCATCATTGCTGTCGGACGCTTGGCGATCTCGCGTTTTCTGCCCGCAGCGCCGCTGGCGGAATTGGTCGGACCCCTGCACCGCGTCACTGCCTTCGGCCATCAGGCCGATCTCATCGCGCTGCCGCATCCGTCCGGCGCGTCGACGTGGTTCAAAATGGAACCGGGCATCACGCTGTTGGCGCAGGCGCTGGCTACGCTGGGCGCGCAGCCGGCGTGGCAGGCGCTCAAGCGCTGACCGAAAAACGGGGAAAAAGCAGTCAGAAAACGCGATCGGCCGAGCAACTGCTCGGCCGATCGCGTTGACGCACTGATGTCTGCTGCTTAGCGCCGCCGACGCATGAAGCCGAGCGTGAGCGCGAGGAGCGCCAGGCTCGAGCCCAGACCGCAACCGCCGCCACCGCCGCCGCTGGACGGCGGCGTGACCGGTGGCGTGACCGGTGGGGTCACGACACCAGCGGTGACGTCGAACGTGGTGCTGTTGGTGGCAGTGCCGAAGCCGGCATAAGCGGGAGCGTTGGCAGTCAGCGTCACCGTGCCGACACCGGTGATGGTGACGGTGGTGCCGCTGACAGTGGCCACGCTATTGTTCGACGAGGTGATGGTCACCGGTGCGCCCAAGTTGTCGCTGACGGTCAGGGCGAATGGCGCCGAGCTAGTCGTTTTCGCGCCGGGGTTGGTCAGGTCGATGCGATGAAACCGTACCGCCTCAAGCGTCGCGGTCTGACCGGCGGAACTGCCGTCAACCGCGGTTAACTCGGCGCTGAAATTCAGGGATGCCACATCGGCGCTGCTGCTCAGACCGCTGAAGGTGACGGTCTTGCTGCCGGCGGTGACGGTGCGGGTGGTCGTTCCGGTCAGCGTGCCGCCATCGCTGCGGCGCACCTGCACGGTCAGCGCATTGGTCAGGCTTGCGACCACGAAGCCTTGTCCGCACAGCGTGAGCGTGACCGTGAAGTTGCTATTCTCACCGCTGATCGTCGCCGTCAGGCGCGCCGGCAGCACATGGTCCATTCGGCGCACGCGGAAGCTGAGGTTGTCGCTGAAGTAGATCCGACCGGTCGTGTCCTCTGCCAAACCATTCGGAAAGATCGCGGTGGCCAATGCCGCAGTGCCGTCGACGACAGCGTTGGCGGTGGGACTGCCGGCCAGCACTTCGGTCGCGCCGTTGACCGGGTCGACCCGGAACAGGCGGTTCGTATCACCGACCAGCAGATTGCCGTCGCGATCGATCTTCACCGCGCGGATGGTGTCATTGAAGCGGGTGCCCAGGGCGACGGTCGCGGTGCCCGGACTTTCGCCGGAACGATAACCGGCGACCCGTTCGATCACGCCATCGCTGACGCGCACCCGGCGCACCACCGCATTGCGGGTGTCGGCGATGTAGAGGTTACCGGCGCTGTCGAACGTGATGCCATACGGCGAGAACAGCAGCGCCGCCGTGGCCGGGCCACCATCGCCGCTACTGCCCGAGGTGCCGGTACCCGCGACCACTTGCACCGTGCCGCCGCTGAAACGCACGATGCGGTGATGGTCTGCGTCAGCGCCATACAGCATGCCGTCGGGGCCGATGGTCAGGCTGTAGATGTAACCGAGGTTAGCATTGGCATAGGTTGCGCCGCTGCTGAGGTCGCTGCCACCTCCGGCAAAATGGCTGATGGTGCCATCGACCGCGACCTGCGCGATGCCGTCTTGAAAGCCGATCAGAATGCTGCCGTCGCTACGCCGCAGCACCGACACCGGCCCGGACATATACGTTGTTAAGGCGTTCACGCCGTACGTCGTGCCCGAACTGGACCCGCGGAGGCCGGCCACGCCCACTGTGCGGCCGGCGGCCGGCGGTAGTGCGGCTTTCAGAACGAAGGCGAGGCCAAATTCCGCGACCAGCACGTCGGTGCCATTGCTGACGTCAATGCCGTACGGAATGCGCAGGTTGGCGTTCTTGCCCAACTGCTGATCGCCGTTGGCCTGGCCGCCACCGATGATGGTACTGACGATGCCGGTGCCGGCGTCGATGCGGCGGATCATGCCCGTGCCGCGGCTATCGCCGACGAACACATTGCCGGCGGCGTCGACGGCGATCGTACGGGGATTGTTGAAGCTGGCGCTTAGGCGGGGGCCGCCGTCGCCGGCATACGTATTCGTGGATCCGCCCGAATGGGCGATGCCGGCAAACACGCTGGTGGTGGTCGCGCTCTCACGCAGCAGCAATTGATTGGTGTTCCATGGCACGGCCATCAATACCTTGCCGTCAGGCATTTTGGCCAAGCTGCTGATGCCATATGTCGCGGTGATGTCGCGGGTGACGGTGTTGCCGCCAGCCAGATCAACGCGCAGCAAATGATCGCCCTCGGTCATCAACAGCGTGTTGTCATCCAACAGCAGCAGAGCGTAGACCTCGCCCAGCGCATACGTCGCGCCCGCAACCGCACCGGTGAAGGTCGCACCGGTGCCGGTGGCGCCGGTACCAACGATGGTGCTGATGGTGCCGTCCAGGGCGATGCGACGCAGGCGGCGATTGGCGCTATCAGCCA
The DNA here is from genome assembly GCA_038229115.1 of Planctomycetota bacterium. Taxonomy (GTDB): domain Bacteria; phylum Planctomycetota; class UBA11346; order UBA11346; family UBA11346; genus JBBROQ01. Next base: position 48,135 of record JBBROQ010000002.1, read on the forward strand.
CCAGGATCACGCCGGTGCTGGTGCGGGCGACCGCATTTATCCGGTCGAAACGCGCGTCCAACGCCGGGCCGCCATCGCCGGAAAAGCCGCCGAATGGGCTACCGGCAATCACATGCACGGTGGCATCGCTGCGGCGGTATTGCGCGATTTGCCGCTCGCCTTGCACGAACCAGACATCGCCGTTGCTGGCCACGGTGAGGGCCGAGGAATACAGCGGCGACGCCGTGGCACTGACGTTGTCGGCCACCGACCCACGCACCCCGTTGCCGACCAAAGCGCTGGTGAAACGTCCGGTTGCGAGATCGAAGCGGCGAATGCGTGCGGATTCGGCCGCCGATACCAACAACGTGCCGTCACTGGCGAAAGCCAAGCCGCCACCCGGGGTGCCTGAATCAACGCCCAGGCCGCCGTCTTCGCAGCCGCCTACGATGGTGGTCAACGTGTCGAGCGCCGGAGCGCTGAACGGGATGCTGGCCAGCAGCATCAGCAGAGCTAGGTGACGAAGGATGGGCGCGAAAAGGCGGCGAACGGACATGCAGAAGCTCCTGGTGCGATACGGGGCGAAGTGTTTAGGGCTCTGTTAAGGGACTGTCAACGTGACTGACACAGGTTGACTTTGAGCTGGCGCCGTCCATGGCGCCGCGCATTGGCTAGGCATGTGCGTTAAGCGCGCATGAACACCACCCTGCTCGCAGAAACCGACATCCTGCCGCTGACCTGCACGCGTGCGGGCACCTGCTGCCATGGCGCGCAGGTGATGCTGACGCCGTGGGAATTGGCGCGCTTGGCCGCGGCCACCGGGCTGAGCCCGCGTGATTTCCGCGACGCGCATACTGCCGATGGCGGCACTCGCCTGCGTTTCACCGGTAAGGCCGGCGGACCCCGCCTAAAACCGGCGTGCGACATGTATGCGGATGGCCGCGGTTGCACCGTCCATCCGGCGCGACCGCTGGCCTGCCGGATGTATCCGCTCGGGCGAATGAAGGCCGACGGCAAGGTGCGCTATCATCATCCCGGTCAGGAACTGTCGTGCGTCAGCCTATGCCCCAGCGTGCAGGAACTGCCGGTGCAGACCGTCGCCGATTATTTGCGCGGGCAGCAGATCGACGGCGGCACCGCTGCACATGATGGCTACGGACGATTGGTGTACGGCCTGCTGGCGACTGCCGGCGGTATCGTCACGCGCGCCGGAGCGGCGATCGATCATCTCCTTTTGAACCGCGAATTGGTGCGGCGGGCCGGGTTGTCGCCGCTGCAACGCGCCGGGACCTTGCCCACCGCTTGGTTCGATCGTTTGACCATTCCTGATCTGCCCGAAGCGGTCGAAGATCCCGAGGCATTCGTGTACGCGCACGCGCATCTGCTGATGCGCGACGTGCAGCGCGACTTGGTGCGCTACACGCTCGCCGATGCGGTGCTGATCGTCATGACCATGGCCCTGCATTTGGCCCCAACCGTCGGCACCGACAGCGTCATGGTGGTGGAGGCCTTTCGTGCCTACGCCCGCGGGGCCGCCACGCCCCAACAGCCCGCCGCCGCCGGCTGACTCTCGGTGACCGGCGCGCGACTCAGCGTGGTGCGACAACAGTCGACGCCTGCTCGGCCGGGCGCAGACCAAACGACAACGCGATGCCCACCACGGTGAAGCCAACTGCGAGCCATCCGACTAGGCCAAAATGTTGCATCGGCTGGCCCGGTGGCTGCACGATAATCATTCCCGAAAGCAACGCGGCGAGCGCCGAGAACAGCGCCTGACCGGACGAGTTCACGCTCATAAAGCTGCCGCGCAGCTGCGCCGGAACCGCTGCGGTAATCATGGTGAATGCCGGCACCAAGCGGCCGCCGACAAAGGCGATGAACACCGTCATCACCAGCACCGCCAACCACAACGGCACCACCGGCAGATGCGTCAGCACCAAAAGCGGCGCGATCGATACCGCTGACATGCCCAGAAAAACGCGATGTTTGCCGATGCGATCAGACATTTTTCCAATCAGCGGCGAAGTGAATACCGTCACCAAACCACCGCACAAATAACCCAGGCCCAAGTGCGCTTCGCTGATGCCGACATTCGCGAACAGATAGGGACTGATGAACGGGATCACGCTGAAGCCGGCGATCATCAACACCGCGCTGAAGGCGAGCGCGCGCAGGCGCTGACGATCATTCACCACGCTCAACAACGTGCGCAGCGGCGCTGCGGCTTGGCTGCTGTTGAGGTGTCCGCGCATACTGGGCACCAGCGCAACGCTGACCACGAACACCACCGCGCACACGCCAGCGAGCACGAAGAACGGCGCCTCCCAATCGGCTTGCGCGGCGAGGTACACGCCGGCCGGTACCCCCAGCACTGACGCGATCGAAAACGCCGACATCACCGCGCCCATCGCCGCACCCCGGCGCTGATACGGGATAGCATCGCCGATGATCGCGAATACCAAAGCACCCAACACGCCACCGAACGCGCCGGCGCTGATGCGCGCCGCCAACAGCAGCGGAAAGCTGTGCGCCAACGCGCACGCGAACGTCGACAGACCGAAGCCGAAGAACAACGTCAGCAACGCGGTGCGACGGTCGAAACGGTCGAGCACCAGCGCGCCGATCAGACCGCTGATGCAGGCGCTGAAATTGTACGACGACACTAACCACGCGAACGCCTGCGCATCGATGTGCAGCGTGCGCATCAGATTCGGCCCGAGCGGCATCATCAGCACGAAGTCGAGGATGTTGCAGAACTGCACCGCAGTCAGCACCGCGATCAGACGAGTCTCGTTGGTCATGGCCGTCCTATCGTGGTCGGAACACTACGACGTAGACCGCGGTGTGGATCGGTCGACCCAGGACGCGAACGACGATTCGAACACACGGACTTCCCCGCGCTGGTTGCTCTGCCCGCGCTGCCGGCGACGGTGCGGGCGTGGACGCTCCCGCTCGCTCGTCGCAGTTTTTATCGCGCTTCGCGGCGCTGCTGACGGGACTACGGCCGCATCAGTGGAGCAAAAATCTGCTTGTCCTGCTGCCATTGGTGGCGGCGCATGCGTGGCGCGATGGCGATGCGGTTCGCGCGGCGCTGTTGGCGGCCGGCGCGTGGTGTTTGGGCGCGTCGGGTTTGTATCTGCTCAACGATCTTGCCGATTTGCGCGCGGATCGCGCGCATCCGCGCAAACGGGCGCGGCCATTGGCCAGTGGCGCGTTGCCGATCTCCTGGGGCGTTATCGCCGCGGCGGTGCTGCTGAGTGCCGGTATCGCACTCGCGTATCTGGCCGCACCGGGCGCGGGCGCGGGCTGGGCGCTGTGCGCGTATGCCGCGTTGTGCATCGCCTATTCGGCGCGGCTGAAAACCTGGGCGTTTGTCGACCTGCTTGCGCTTGCCGGGTTGTTCACGCTGCGCGTGGTTGGCGGCGCACTCGCGATCGGACGCGTGCCGACGGTGTGGTTGTTGGCGTTCACGGTGTTTTTGGTGCTGGGCTTGGCGGCGATAAAGCGCTGTGCGGAACTTTTAGCGCTACCGCCGGGCGACGTCGGCCCGGAACGTCGCGGTTATCGCGCGGGCGATCTGCCGGTGCTGTTGGCGTTCGGAATGGCGGCCGGATTTCAGGCCGTAACCGTGCTGGCGCTGTATCTGCAAAGCACGCCGGCGCGCGATCAATACGCGCATCCGGAATGGTTATGGGCCTTGGTGCCGCTGCTGCTATTGGGCCAAGCGCGCTTATGGTTGGCGACGTGGCGCGGCCAAATGCTCGACGATCCGATTGTTTATTGTGCGCGCGATCCGGGTGGTTGGGCACTGGTCGCGTTGGCGCTGATCACGGTGCTGGCCGCGGCGGGCATGCGCTGAACGCACGCCCGCCGCGGCAGCTTTTTCGACTCATCCAATTTGTTTGCGGATGCGATCGTCCAAAGCCGTCTGATCGATCACGAACGACGCCAGCGCGGCCAAGTTCAACACCGTGTCGATCGCCAATTCGCCGGCCGCGATCTTTGCCGCCCAA
>JBBROQ010000003.1:0-43840 GCA_038229115.1 Planctomycetota bacterium
GATCGCCGACGCCATTGATGAAGCTCGGCGTGCCCAACGCGAAGGTCTGACACAGCCGGCGAGCGCCATCAATCAGACCTCCGAAGGCAGCGGCCAGTGCATCTTCATCGGTGCCGTCGCGCAGTGCAGAGGCCATCGGCAGGCCATCGGCCGAAACCAACAAGGTGCCACCGACGCCGCGTACGCGATTGAGCTGAGTGAGCAGGTCGTGCATCACGCGCCTCCGAGGTCGATCAAGGTCTGCCGCGCGCGCAGCTCGAGCATCGCTGGGCGTACGGTGGGATCAGCCAGTATCACCACGCTGAAGGCTGGATCGCGCTGGAAGATCAGCAGATGTCCGCCGGCCGCGCCGATCACCCAGGTCGAGATCTGACCGGCACCCGCGGCGGTCAACGCGGCAGCGCCGGTCTTCGCAACTTCCACCGCCAGCGCCGCCAGCAGTTCGTCGTTGGCTGCGGGTAGATTTTTCGCCAGCACTACGCGGCCACGCGCGTCGGCGATTAGCGCACCACGCACGCCGGCTTCGGCGCACAGGTCATCAAGGAGCGCCGGCCGCGCTGGCCGCGGCGTGGGGAAGCGCGCCGGGATTAATGGTGGTCGATGGAAGGTGGTCGAGCCGGGCGCAGGTTTGGCTGCCGTACTGTTTGCAGCTGATTTTTCAGCGATTTTCGGGGCGTTGGGCGTGGCCGATGCCGCTATTGGCAGTGGGTTGGTCTGGCGCTCCAGTTCACTGATGTGTGCCATCACCGTCGGATCATTGGGCTTAAAGGTCAGGATCTGCTGCAGCAACCAGATCGCCTTGGGCACGTCCTTCGGCACGTCCTTGCCGTCGACCAGCAAATCGGCCAGAAGTCGGTAGCCGGCATAGCAGCGAGCGTCGCGTTCAATCGCGGTGTGCAGGAGGGTTTGTGCTTCGCTGCGGCTGCCGGCGGCCAACTGTAATTCAGCCAGGATTACATAGGCCTGCCCATTGCGGGGAAATTCACGGATGCATTTGCGGCACACTGTGTCGGCCTCAGCGCCATTGCCGTTGAGACGTTCGAGTTCGGCCAGCCGGTTGTACAGCGAGGCTGACGGGAAGTTTTCAACCTTCTTGCGCAGGCGTTCGAGCTCTGATTCCACCCGCGTGTCTCCATCGTGAGGGCCGCCGCGTCCGGACTGGGCGACTGGCCCAGTATAGTCCAAAAACGAGCGGCGGGCGTCGCTGTGTTCGACCAGCCGCTCGGGGTCATAGGTACGCTCGGTAGAGCCGTCAAGGCGGCCTGATCGCTCACGTGGCAAAATCAGGGGCGATTGAGCGAAAAACGTGATTCGCGCGGGGGGTGCTTGAGAGCCTGCGCGCGAGCCAACAGTGCTGCCGATGCGGCCGCTCCATTTCATCGTCAATCCCGGCAGCGGCGGCGGTCGCGGCCAATGGCTGCTGAGCGCGTTGCGGGCACGTGGTGAAACGGCGTGCTCGATTGTCGGCGCGGATCTGATCGCGCTCGCCTGCGTGGCCGCGGCGCACGGCGCAGCTCTGGTCGCGTGCGGCGGGGACGGCAGCAGTGCGGCGGTACTGGACGCGGCCTGGCGGGCGCGGCCCGACTCGCCAGTACCGGTGGGGGTGCTGCCGTTGGGCACCGGCAATGACCTGGCGCGGGTATTGGGCTGGCCGACCGCGCCGGTGTCCGAGGCGACGCTTGGTGAGCGCCTCGCTGCCTTGCGCGCTGCGGGCTCGCGTGCGCTGGATCGCTGGACTGTCAGTCACCGGGGAAATTCCCGCGCGTTCGTGAATTATTGCAGTTGGGGATTCGATGCGCGCATTGCGCGACGCTTCCATGTCGCACGTGCGCAGCACCGCCGGCTGTTCTGCGCACGCTGGGTGAACCTCGCGGCGTACGGCATGATCGCCGCAGGCGAGGCCGCGGCGCTGACGCCGGTGCGGGTTGAAATGCCCAGCGCGGTGAACGTGCCGCCACGCACCGCCGCCGTGGTTTTCGCTAGCATTCCTAGCTATGCAGCTGGCGTGCGTCTGAGTGCCGGCATCCGCGCTGACGATGGGCTATTGGATGCATTCGCGCTGCCCGGCGGCGTGGCCATGGGTCTGATTATCGCGCGGCTGCGGCCGGCACGTTTGCTTGGCCGCAGTGCCGGCGCGCGCGTGCACCTGCCCTGGCCGATGGCGATGCAGGTCGACGGCGAGGCCCTGATCGCCCCCGCTGGTGAACATGTGTTGGCGCACGGCGGCCAAGTGCAGGCGTTGGCGGCGACGGAATAACCCACGGATTTGTTGCCTTCGACGACCAGACCTCTGGACGACCAGAATTTGTCCTATTTTACCAATGCGCTCAAGGTCTTGAATACGCCCACCCCGGCCTGCCGCTGCCAGCGAAACAGGATCGATTCAACCGGTAAAACCAGGGCACCAAGGTCGCGCATCGCGGCAAGCGCGTGATCGCGGTGTGCTTCTTTGCGGCTGGCAACGGCATCTGCAGCGACCACGACGTCGGCACCGTTGGCGAGCAGATCGGCGACCGTGGCCAACACGCACACATGCGCTTCGATGCCGCAGACTACCACGTGCTGCCGGTGCAATCCGGCAATGGCGGCGGCCAGAGCCGCGTCATCAAGGCAGCTGAAATGCGTCTTGGCGTGACGTTGCGGCGACGGTACCGGCAGCACATGGGGCAACGTCGCGCCCAGGCCCTTGGGATACTGTTCGCTGATCAGCGTCGGCACATTCAGCAACTGCGCGCCGGCGACCAAGGCGGCCAGCGCCAGTCCGGACGGTGCATCGGCGCCAATGGCGGGAATCGCCGGCAGGAAACGTTCCTGAACGTCAATCACCAGCAGAGCGGAGGAAGCGGGGGTCAGCGCGAAACGCGACATGGAATTCAACCTGCCTTGATCAGCGCCACCGTGATGTTGTCGACGCCGCCGCGCTCGTTCGCGAGATCGACCAGGGCCATGCAGCCCGATTCCAGACTGGTTGCGCGGCTGACCAGACGCAGCAGATCGCTGTCGTTGACCATGTCGCACAGGCCGTCGCTGCACAGCAGGTAGACGTCGCCGGGCCGCAGTTCTTCGATGGTGATGTCGACGGTGATTTGATCCATGCCCAGGGCGCGCGTCACGATATTGGCGAGCAGGCTGGCCTCGTCGCTGGCCGGATCCAACAACCCAGCACGCACGCGTTCAGCGACCAGACTGTGGTCATTGCTGATCTGTTCGATCGTTTGACCGGCGATGCGGTAGATGCGGCTATCGCCGACATTCGCCGTGACCACGCGATCATCCATAAACGCACACGCGACCACCGTGGTGCCCATGTCGAACAAGGTCGGATCGACGTGCGCGCGCGATAGAATGTGATCGTTGGCGCCGAAAACTGCGTGTTTCATCGCCTCGACCACGCGGTCTTCATCGAGCCAGTCCTGCGGCTTCAGCTGCCGCAGCGCATTGGCGATCACCTGCACCGCGAGTTCGCTGGCAATGTGGCCGCCGGCGTGTCCGCCCATGCCGTCGCACACCAACGCCACGCGATCGCGAAGATCGAAAAACAGCGAGTCTTCGTTGTTCTCGCGCACTCGACCTTTGTTGGTCTGCGCGGCCATTTGCAGTCTCATGAAAGAAGGCTGTTCATTCGACGATCAGCGCCAAAAGGGTCGCATCGTCGGCCGGCGGGCGCGGGCCGCGGAAATGGCGGATGCGGTCCATGATCTGTTCCAGCAACACGTCGGGGCCATCGACGGCGTGGCGTTGCAGCACCTCGACCAAACGTTCGGTGCCGAATTCTTCCTGCTGCAGATTCATCGTTTCAGTGATGCCGTCGGTGTAGAGCAGGATGACGTCACCGCTGGCGATGGTGGTGACCTGCTCCTCAAGGCTCTGGCGATAATGAAAGCCGGACTTCATACCGACCACCATGCCGCGCGGTTTGATTTCGCTGACTTCGCCGGTGGCTAGGTGGTAGTGCATGCCCGGATTGTGCCCGGCCCGGGCCCAGGTGATGGTGCGCTCGTCCGGGGCCAGGATCCCGTAGACCAGCGAGATGAACATCTTGCCGCCCAGATCACGCTTGAGCGAATCGTTGAGTTTCGCCAGTACTTCCGCCGGCCCCAGGCCTGAACCGGCGTAGATCTCCAGGACCTTTTTCGCCATCGACATGATCAGTCCGGCCTGCACGCCGTGGCCGCTAACATCACCCAGGGCAAATCCGATGCGGCCGTCGGGCAGGGTTACGAATTCATAGAAATCGCCTGTTAGATCAGCGCAGGCTTCGTAGCGCGTGGCAAAGCGGAAGCCGCTGAGGATTGGGGCGTCGACGAGCAAGTTTTCTTGCAGCGAGCGCGCATGGATCACGTCGGTGCGAGCGAAGCGGCTGTCGTCGGTTGCCGGGGTCTCGGCTTCGACATCGTCCATCCACGACAGGGTCTGCGTTTTCGCATGTTCACGCCGGGTCGTGGGGCGGGTCACTGCGCTTTCATCGTCATTATCATCGGAGCCGGCGTTGTCGGTGTCGGTGTCGGCAGCATCGTCGTCGTAAGGATTGGCGATCGGCGCATCATCGACCGAACGGAAGAACTGCGTGATGGTGCGACCTGCGGCGGCCTGCGGCGGTTCGTCGGCAGGGGGCGTGACCGGCGGAAGCTCTCGCGGTGGTACAAACGGCACGGAACTCGTACGCGGCGTGGTATCACTGCCCGGCAACGGCACCGCTCCGGATATCGGCGCGCCGACTGGACGTGCTACCGGCGGGCGGGCGCCGGGCGGCAGGACGCGCGCTCCTGATGATGGCGTGTTGCGTGGTGGCAGCGCGGCAGCGGTCGGTGGTAGTAGACGGCTAGAGCCGCTGGGCGTGGGCGTGATGAGGCCGGCCAATGGCGTGCGGCCGCCGGCGGCTTGGCGCACGTCCGCTTCAGATTGTGTCGCCAAGCCGTGTTGGGGATCGAAAGCCGCACAGGCGCTTAGCAGATGCGCGGTGATCGCCTCGACCGCGGTGGTGAGATCCGCCGCCGAGATCAGGCGCACGCTGGGCACTGCGGCCAAACAGCACGGACAAACCCAGGCGCCTTCGCGCGTGCTGAAGCGCCAAACCGGCACTTGCAGTTGGCCGGCGACTTGCGTCGCTAATGCCGGCGCATGCGCGGCGCGATCGCGCGCGAGCTGCACTTGTTCAACCGGATGGATACGGCCCTGCACATACGCTTGGCATTGGCGCAGGTGGCCAGCCATGGCCTGAAAAACAAAGTTGTTCAATTGCCCGCCGACCAAGCGCACGGCGCCAATGCGGCCCTGGCACGACGGGCAGAACCAAACGCCGTCGTGATCGTAGACCCGCCACACGGGATTGGTCTCGGCCTGCCAAGTCATGTCCTCGAAATAGACCCGTTCGGCGATCTGGCCCAGGGCCTGTGTCGTACCACGACCGCCCTGCCAGCCACGGCAGGATTCCAGGTGCAGCGCGATCGATTCCTCACGCGAACGGCCGGCGCGTTTGGCCACCGCGCTCAGGCAGAACGGGCACACCCATTTGCCGTTTTGCGCGCTGTGCGCCCACAGGGGGTCGCTGGCCAGACGTTCGCGCACCGTACGGGTCAGAGGGGTCGCACCACGCAGGCCCAGGGGCGCCGAACGGGCGACGCCTCGCTGAGGTTGCTGCGGTACGTCATCCATGGGACACAAGCTAGATCGCGAGGCTCTGGGCGCAACCGCACAAGGATATAACAGCACCGTCAGCGATGAGCATTTGCACTGGTTTTATCAGCTTCCCACGCACATCAGCGTCCATCACCCTTTAGCGTCCGACACGTAGCCGCTCGGCCAAATAGTTGTCGAGGAAGGTGTTGGCCTCGATCGCTTTGGCGGTTTCCTCGACGTCATAGTCGACACGTCGGAAGATCACCCGCGGGCTGGCCACGTCGTTGTCATAGAGGACATAGCATGACCTCTTATCACCATCACGCGGCTGTCCGACCGAACCGATGTTGATCAGCGCCTTTTCCCCAGGTTCGACGAAGTAGGTCGCGCCCCACAGCATCGGCGGCGGGATAAAGGTCTGGTCTTCCAAAAACACGCCTGGGATGTGCGTATGGCCAACGAAGCAGATATGCGGGATCAAGTTGAAGATCTCGGTCATCTTCGGGATATTTTTGGCGTCGCGCGGCATCACATATTCGCGCGTCGGTTGCCGCGGGCTGGCGTGTGTAAACAGCACGTCACCGTCGCGCGCGTGTAGCTGCAAATTTTGCAGAATGTGCCAACGATGTGCACGGGTTTCGTCGTCGCCGTCGGTTTTTAAGTGTTCGCGCGTCCAGTCGATCGCGCGCTTTGCCCGCGGGTTAAAATTCTCTGCACCAAACAGCAGTGCTTCTTCGTGATTACCCATCAGCACCGCGCCGCAGCGCCGCACGAGGTCCAGGCATTCACCCGGATACGGGCCGTAGCCAACCACATCGCCCAGTCACAGGATCCGCTCGGCACCGCGCGCTTCCATGTCGGCGATCACCGCGCGGAGTGCCGCGAGGTTGCCATGGATGTCACTGATGAGGCCGAGGATCATAGGAAGGCGGGTACCGTGAAAGCTAACCCCGGCGGCGCAAGGATCCGCAGTAGTCGTTTTGCCTGCTCCGGCACGGCGCGTGCGTGGCGCCTCGTGGAGGCCTCGTCATGGCGATTTCAGCAGTCACATCCACGTCGTCCGACAAGTCCACAGCTGGCGCCGCTACCGACAGTCAAAAAGCCTTCCGCCAAGCGGATTTCCTGAAGATCATGCTATCGGAACTCACTAATCAGAGCCCGTTCGATCCGCAGGACACCGGCAAACTGGTCGAGAACATGCAGAAATTGCAGGCACTCGCCAACACCACGTTCCAGAAATTTCGTTCCGACATCACCTGGGCGCAGGGCCTGATGGGGCAGCAGGTGAAAGTGCAGCAGGCCGCGATCAACCCGGCTGAAGAATCCGCGTTCAAGAATAAGGGCCTGAATCCCGATGTTGGTTTCGGCAACGTCGACGGCCGCGTCGGTGGTTTCCGCGTGGTCGACGAGACCGTCTATGTGACGGTTGGGCAGAAGGACTATCCGATCGACAGCGTGAAGCAGATCGTGCCGAACGCGAAAAGCCCCGATCATCTGGCCGAGGTCGCCAACAGCATGTTGGGCCGAAGCATCACCTATTTTACCGATGCCGAGCACACCAAGAGCGCCACCGGCACGGTCAGCAATGTCGCCTATGACCAGGATGGCGGCATCGAACTGACGGTCGGAAATAATCAGGTGCCATATGACCGTTTGCAGCGCATCGGTCTCGTTCCGAAGCCCTGATCCATCGGGTCCGTCTTACGACAAGTGACCGCTGAGCCGTAGCGCCGTGACGATTTCAGCGGCCGCGGTCGAACGGTTCAGCGCGTACAAGTGCAAGCCCGGCGCACCGGCGTCCAATAGCTGCTGACATAAAGCAACGGTCGCGGCCATGCCGGCTTTGCGCATCGCGACGCGATCACCGGCCAATGGTTCCAACCTCGCTCGCAATGATTCCGGAATCGACGCACCGCAAACACCACAGAATCGTACCAGCGCCGACCAATCGACGATCGGCAGGATGCCCGGGATCACGCGCGGGCGACGGCCGAGCGCCTGCTCCAGAAACGTTAGCAGTTCGCGGTACGGCTCGACCTCGAAGAAACACTGCGTGATCGCACCGATCGCACCGTGGTTGAATTTATTGACCAAATGGCCCCAGTCGGCGGCGCGGCTGGTAGCGTCGGGATGGCGTTCAGGAAATGCCGCGCACAGCGTAGCAAATCTGCCGTCAGCTTGAATCAGATCGATCAGATCGACAGCGTACGAACAGCCGCCATCGGTGGGCGTGAAGCGCGTCTGGCCCTTCGGAGGATCGCCGCGCAGGGCGAGAAGATTCGCAATCCCGGCGCCGGCATATTCATCCAACAGCGCGCGCAGTTCGGCCTGCGTGGCGTTGACGCAGGTCAGGTGCGCCATTGCGGTGATGCCGGTTTTGTTCTGAATGTGCTCGATCACTTCGCGGGTCTTGGTCCGGGTGCCGCCACCAGCGCCGTAGGTGACCGAGACGAAATCCGGCCCCAACGGCACCAATTGCTCGATGGTGTCTTCGAGCGTGTACCAAGCGCGTTCGCTTTTTGGTGGGAAGAATTCGAACGAGAGGGTGCGCGCTTTGGCGGAAAACAGGGCATCAAGACGCATGCCAGAAATTGGCATCGCTCTATCGTGATGCAACGATGGAGCGCAAGTTGCGCTCGGACGAGTTTTTGACGTCGACCGTCAGCCGGCGAGGCGGCTGAGCCAGACGCCGCCGATCACCAAACCAATGCCGATGGCGCGATAAACCAGCAGATCGGCTGGCCCGACCACGATCGGCCGGTGCAGAAAATGACCCAGTAATCCGGCCTCCATGCGCCGGATCAATCCAGCCAAGGCAAACAGCGCGATGCCGGCAATCAGGCTGCCGACCGCTACCACGAAATGCAGCAGGGGATTGCTCGACAGGTTGCCGACCAGCCCGAAACCGAAGCCGACCAGCACCACGAGCAGGATGGCATATACCAGTTCGACCGGCGTCACGCGCGCCTGCATCACCGGCCTGCGCGCGGGCAGCTGCGCGGCGATGCGCGCCACCAACACGTGGTGGTGATGCTGCTCGGTGGAGGTTCTGGAGGCTTCTAGCAAGACGTGATGTAACGACTGAAGCGCGTCGAGCGTGCTGCGATGGCGCGGATCACTGCCAGCGAGCTGTTGCGCCAGGGACAGTTCAGAGGCGCTGGCCTCACCATCGACAAATCGCTGCAGAAGAAGGGTCGCACGATCCATGTGACAGGTTAGACGCGGATTCTTAAAAATTCCAGACACGCTCAAATACTTGGCCTGGAAACGCAGATTAGCCGCCGCCAACCAGGGTCACGACTTCAACTTGGTCGCCGGCATGCAACACCGTTCCGGCGTGGTCGCTACGGCGCACTATCTGTCGGTTTACTTCGACCGCGACCCGGCTGCCGGGAAGCTGTAACTGGCCAAGCAGCGTAATGATGGTCGCACCATCGGGCAGCTCGGTGGGCTGATCGTTTACGATGATCTGCATGTGCGGAATGCTGACGGTGCAAGGGCTCACGCCAGCCCAAGCTCACACCGCTGTGCCTGCACCAATGGCAGGGGGTCGTTTATGCCTGCGGCGTCGCCATGACGACCGAGGCTGAAGAGCGCGGTAAGCAGATTGCGCCTGAGACGCTCGTAACCAATGCGGCGTACTGCTCGCCCGGCGAAATGCTGATCAAAATTTTCAGCGGTGACGGTCAGCAACGCTGCCTCGTGATCGGACGCGCGCGCCAGCAAGCGCGGGTCCTCGGCCGGCGGCGCGAAGCGGTTCCACGGACAGACTTCCTGGCACACATCGCAGCCGAACCACCAACCTTGGAAACATTCGGCCAGCGCGCGTGGAATCACCCCATGATGCTCGATGGTCAAATAACTAATGCAGCGTTCCGACAGCACCCGGCCGGCGACGATCGCCCGGGTCGGGCAGCCGGTTTCGCAGCGTCGGCACGAGCCGCAGCGCTTAGCGTCCTGGCCGGCGTGATGCTCGGCCAGCGGTGCATCGCTCAGCAGAAATCCGAGCACGCGATAGCTGCCGGTCTGCGGTGAGATCAGCAGCGCATTGCGTCCGATCCAGCCCAGCCCAGCGAGGTGCGCCAGCGTGCGTTCATTCAGCGGTGCCGAGTCCACCACGGCTCGCTGCCGGCATGGACGTCCGACCGCGGTTTCGAGCAGCCGCGCTAGCAGCGCGAGTTTTCGCCGCAGAAGCGGATGATAGTCAACGCCGGCGGCATAACGTGCCCGGCGCAGGCCTTCGCCACCGGCGGTCGCGTCGTAATGCAGCGCCGCGCACACGATTCGGATCGCGCCTGGCTCGCTCAATGTTTCAGACAACAGCCCGGTGGGATTCAAGCGCAGCGCCCGGTGCTTTGCCAACCACGTCATGTCGCCAACGCCGTCCGCCAGCATTTGGTCAAGCCCATCCGCCGGCAGTTCGGGCGGCGGCGTCAGTACCGCCAACGCTTGCAGGCCCTGCGTGCGCGCCAGCGCGGATAGCTGCGTGAACGGCAGCGGAGTTGGAATCGGGTTGGTGCTCACGCGCCGCGATGGTGCCGCGGCTTATTGGGGTCGAAAGCGTGCCGTGCCCGCACGCCCTGCGAATGCCGCTCAAACCACGAAAACCGCGGTGAAATCCGAGCGCTCAGCACTGTGGTTCAGTTTGTCTCCTGGTTGGCCCGATCTTGACCTCAGCGTCGCAGCGGCCTAAACCGTTGCCTCGGCCATGATCGCGATTGACGCGCGGCGTCGGGGCCGGCACTGGAGTTTTGTAATGCCCATTCATCCCATGGCGGTGGTCGATCCACTTGCCCGGATTCATCCTGACGCCGTGGTCGGCCCGTTCTGTTACATCCAGGGTCCGGTGACGATCGCGGCCGGCGCAGAACTTCGTAATGGCGCCTCGGTCTACGGCCGAACTTCGATCGGCGCCGGCACCATTCTGTTTTCGGGCTGCGTGATTGGCAGCGATCCCCAAGACCTCAAATACCGCGGCGAAGATAGCGAAACCATCATCGGCGAACGTTGCCGCATCCACGAATTTGTCACTGTCAGCAAAGGCACCGCCGGCGGCGGCATGAAAACGGTGATCGGCAACGACGTGCTGGTGATGGCCTATGCGCACATCGCGCACGACTGTCACGTCGCCGACCACGTGGTCATCGCCAATAATTCACAACTGGCTGGCCACGTCAAAATCGGCCGCAAAGCGATCATCTCTGGCATGGTCGCGGTGCACCATTTCGTCACTATCGGCGAGCTCGCATTTGTTGGCGGCATGAGCGGCGTGCGTTTCGACATTCCGCCGTATCTGATCGCCGAAGGCAATCCGGCCGAACCGCGGAACGTCAATTTGGTCGGGCTGCGTCGCGATGGTGTCGATGAAGCGGCGATCGCGCGCATGCGTGAGTTGTTCCGTGCGCTTTATCACGATCGCGGCGCGACCCCGATCAGCGAAGCCCTGGCTGCGGTCGCGGCCGGATTGACGCCCGAAGATGCCGATCGTCCGGCTGGCCGCTTGGTCGCGTGGCTGACCGCGCAATTGAACACCAGCGTGCAGGGCCGCATGCAGGAAGCGACGCGTCCGCCAGCGATCGGTAAAAAACCCGCACGCCGTGATGGTGCGAATGGTGCTGAAGGTGCGCAGGCGTTGGCGTCTTGATCCGCGCATGACCGTGCTTTGGCAAAGCGATCAGCACGCACTTGCAAAGCACGTTTGTTTCATAACTTTCCGCCTCCCTGTTACTTCTTGAGGTTCCCATGAGCATCCACGGTACGTACGTCAGCAAGGGCGGTTTCGCCAAGCACCGCAATGTCCTCAGTCGCGCCGAACGCATCGAGCGCTTGAAGGGCGAAGACCGTTGGACCCTGGACAAGAACTCCATCTTCAATCTGCCGAAAGTGCGCAACATCAAGATGACTTGAGCCTTTCGGGCCACGGCCCGCACGGTTGCGATTCCAGCAGAAAACCCAGCCGATATCGGCTGGGTTTTTCCGTGTCGCACTTTCCTCCGGTGACGGCCGTCAGACTTACGGTACGCCAGTGGCGATGATGCGATACAGTTGCTCGCGCATCTTCGACGCCCAACCGATATCGCGTGAATCGTCGCGATTGAGCAGCACCGCGAACGCCAGCGAACGGCCGCTGGCAGTGCGTACATAGCCGGCCAAACAGCACGCCTGCGCATGCGTGCCGGTCTTCACTTGGCCGTGCGCTTTGCCGACATCGCGGTCTTTCAGGCTGTCAGCATAAATGGATTTCAGCGGCGAGCGGTGCATTGCTGTTAGAAGCGTGACCAGGGTCAGGGCGCTGGCTTGATTGCCATAGCTCAGGCCGGAACCATCAAGTTGCGTCAGTTCGTCTGCGCACGCGCCCAACACCGGGGTTAGCACTTTTTTTACCGCCGCGCAGCCACTCGCGATTGATCCTTCTCCGCCGATTTTTGCACCGATGAGGCGCAGCAGCTGCTCGGCATAAAAATTTTGGCTGTGCTGGTTCATGAGCGTCACCGCGGGCACCAACGCCTGCCGGTGATCGACCAGTGGCGGCACGTCGGGCACTTCACCCAAGCGCACTTCGCCATCAACAGCGATGCCGGCATCAATCAGCACCGCCTTCAGATGATCCCCGGCAAGAAGGTCGGGATTGTCATGGATGGCGAGCGGGAACCACGCTGTCGGGCGGCCATAATTGCCAGACACCGTGACGGTATTCGAAGTCGCATCGCGGCTGACGATGGTGCGCGAATCCTTGCCGGTGACGGTGCGGGTGAGATTGCGTACTTGAACGCGAGTGGAGCGCGGACGCACCTCAACCTTCGCCGGCTGTCCGGGCGCGGTGGGCAGCACCCGGACCTCGATGCAGTTGTCATTCCACGCGAACACGCTGGCCGGCGCGCTGTACCAACGCTGCTGATTTTCTTGATCCTGGGGATACGTGCCGGGCCGGATCGGGCCGATGAAGGCGCGGTTGTCGAGCACCACATCGCCCGCGATGCGGGTCACGCCCTTCGCTTTCAGTGCCGCGGCCCAGGCCAAAAACGGCCGGTCGGGCTGGTCGTTGGTGAAATGCCCATCGAGGCAAGGCGTGCCGCCACCGATGACGCCCAGGCCAGGCAAGGCACCGGTGGCGGTGGCTGCGCCCATCGCCACCAGCTTGGTCGAGAACTCGTAGTCGGCGCCGAGGCCGA
The DNA here is from genome assembly GCA_038229115.1 of Planctomycetota bacterium. GTDB lineage: Bacteria > Planctomycetota > UBA11346 > UBA11346 > UBA11346 > JBBROQ01. Next base: position 12,792 of record JBBROQ010000003.1, read on the forward strand.
TCAGCGCCGCGGCAGCGGTGAATAGCTTGGTGGTCGAGGCGAGACTGAGTGGTTCATGTAGATTCGCCTGATAAAGCCATGCGTTGGCATCAAGGTCGAGCACCGCCACCGCTGCCTTTCCGCCGAAGGGGACCGCGGCCAAAGCACGATCCAGTTGGGCCGTTAGCGGCTCGGCATTGAAGGCCGGCAACAGCAGCGCGTACAGAAAAAGCAGAGGTAAAAAACGGCTCATCGGGTTGTGGTCAAGGTTGGTGGGCGGTTCGGCTGATGCGCGCGATACGCGCAAACCAAGCGGAAAAACCAAGGCATCGGCGCTCGTCTTGCCAAGGCTGGGCATGGTGGAGACTGCGCGGATGACCGCAACCCTGGCCTGCGCCATCTGTGGCAGGCTGGTGGCGTTCGCCCCCGCCGAGCGCCCCGCCGCATTCCCATTTTGCAGTGAGCGCTGTCGTCTGATCGATCTCGGCCGCTGGGCCGATGGTCGTTATGTGATTGAAGGTGAAGACCTGAATACCATCGATGATGCGCGGCGGCTTGACCGCGACCTGCCATGATCGGGCTGCGTGTTTTGCATGTCCTGTCGCCATTGGCGGCGGGCGTCGCGATGCCGGCGGCGGCGTTGGCCGACTGGCAGCGCGCGGCTGGACATAGCGTCGCGATCGCGGTGCCAGCGGAGCAGTTGGCTGCGGTGTCAGAGTGGTTCGGTACCGCGACGGCATTGCCATTGCCCGGAGGTCTGCGTGCGTGGTGGTCGGGTCGCCGCGCTGCGCCAGCGCGCGCATTGGCAGCATGGGCACCGGACATCATCCACGTCCATGATCTCGATCAGTTGGAGCCGGCCTTAACGCTGGCCCGCCAGCTGTCCGTGGCGGTGATGGTTGGCGTGCTGCGCAACGAACTGCCGGTGCGCTGCCGGGCGCTGTCCGATCCGCGCGTGGCGTGGGTATTGGTGCAGACCGAAAGTCAGCGCGCGCATTTTTTGGGTGAGGTGGGATTAGCACGCGACCAAGTCGCAATTTTGCCAAGCGGTGTGCCGGTTCCGCCGACGCCACCGGCGCTGCGAGGCGATGATGCGCTGGATGTTGGCTGTGCGCCATTCGCGGATCTGGATGCGCTTGGCACGGTACTGCAGGCGCTGGCCGAGCTGGCCCGGGATGGCGTTGCCGTCCGCGCGCAGGTGCTGGCCGGCGCAGACGAACTCAAGCGCATTCGGCGACTATGCGCGCGGCACGAACTTCCCGTTCAGATCCACGCAGTTGGCGCGCATGCAGATTTTATCAGTGCTAGCGACGCCTTCGTTGATGTGTCGGCCGGCGATCTGCCGGCGTGGCCGCTGCTATGCGCGATGGCTGCGGCCCGTCCGGTGATTGCCGCCGCGGCCGGCGCGAAGCCGGAATTGGTGCGCGACAACGACAGCGCATTGTTGGTCGCTCCGACGGCGTCCGAAGCGTTGTTGTCGGCGCTGCGCCAGTTGCGCGCATCCGCGGTGCGCGTGCGCTTAGGCGCGGCCGGGCGTGCGTTGGTGCAGGAACGCTTTGATGTCGCGATCACCGCGGCGGCGACTTTGGAGCTCTATCACCAAGTCTTAGGCAGCGGCGTCGACGGCGTCAGCGCCAACGAACGCGCCGAGACCAGCAATGCTTACCGCCGGATCTCGGAAACGCGGCTGCATTGAGAAGTTCGCGTTCGCCTGAAGGCTTGGCCGCTGGGTCGCTGGACAGGACCACGTTCCAGGGTGACACTCCATCCACGTGATTGCCTTCATCTCTGACATCCATGCCAACCTGCCCGCGCTGACGGCCGTGCTCGCCGACATCGCCAGCGTTGGCACTGTCGATCGCATTTATTGTCTGGGCGATGTCATCGGCTATGGCCCCGAGCCATTGGCGTGCTTCGATCTCGTCGCCTCGCGTTGCAAACTGATCTTGATGGGCAATCACGAACACGCGGTGATTTACGGTGCTTTTGGCTTCCACGCCGCGGCCAAACGCGCGATCGATTGGACTCGGGAAGAGCTCCAACAGATCAGTCCGCCGGCACGTCGGAAAGCGGTGTGGGAACTGCTTGAGAACCTACCGGTGCGGCACGAGATCGACGACGTGCTGCTGGTGCATGGCTCGCCGCGGGACCCGGTCATGGAATATGTGCTGGAAAGCGATCTGTGGGAGGGCGCCGATCCGGAAAAAATTGATCAGATCTTCGCCTCGATTCGGCGGCTGTGTTTCGTCGGTCATACGCATCGGCCGGGCGTGTTCACGTCCGACCGCTGCTTTCTTGCTGCGGGCGAGATCAGTGACGGTTTCGACATATCGGACGGCGCTCGCTACCTGATCAATGTCGGTTCGGTCGGTCAGCCGCGCGATCGCGACGTGCGCGCGTGTTACGCGTTGTTCTCAGGCGATGCGGTGTATTTCCGCCGCGTCGCCTACGACATCGATGCGGTCGCGGAAAAAGTCCGCGCCATTCCCGCGCTGGATCAGCGATTTGCCGATCGTTTGTATCGGGGCGAATAGCTGTAGTGACGTGGCATTCAGCCCTAGCTGGGCCGAGTAAGTTTTTCCTGGTCGGTTTGCTTCATGCGCCACAGCCAATACGCTCCCGCGCAACCAGGGGAGCCGAGAATGGCGCATGCGGAAGTGAAAGTGGTTCTGACGAACAAGATGGGCCTTCACGCAAGGCCATCGACGCAGATTGCCACCACCGCCAGCCGTTTCGCCGCCGACATCCAGATCGCCAAAGATGACATGGTGGTCGATGCCAAAAGCGTGCTCGAACTGCTAATGCTCGCCGCTGAATGTGGCAGCCAACTCACCATCAGCGCTGAGGGCACCGACGCCAAAACCGCAGTCACGGCCCTCGCTGAACTGGTCAACGGACGCTTTGGCGAACTGGACGTCGATGGTTAAATCCATCCCTGGCAGGCGGTTTGCGGTGCTTGTCACCACGGTCGCTGGCATTGGTTATCTGCGGCCCGCTTCGGGTACGTGGGCAAGCGTGGCCACGCTGATTCTAGCCGCACTAATGTGGCTGCTGCTAACGCCTGCGGGACTGCTGCTGGCACTCAGCGCGCTCACCGTGCTGGCAACGTTCGTGGGCCTCGCGGCCGCGCCTGCGGCGATTCGGCAGTTCGGACGTGGCGATCCGTCGCAGGTGGTGATTGATGAAGTTGCCGGTCAGGCTTTGGCGCTGACTTTAGCATTGGCGCTGGCGCCGACCGCATTGGGCGCACCCGCACTGACCGGTTTTTTGGCCTTGGCGTTGTTTCGCGTGTTTGACATTGCCAAACCCTGGCCGATCAGCTTGCTAGAGCGCTTGCCCGCAGGTTGGGGCATTATGTTTGATGACCTAGGTGCCGGACTGTGCTCTGGCCTGCTTACCGCTGCCGCGGTGCATTAAGTTACACGCGCGTCAGCGCCGGAGATCGTCATGTCTGTTCAGCGTCGAGACAGCCGGCCGTTGAACGCGAAATCAGTCCGCGTGAAGGCACAGCACGCAACCACTGGCACTCGGCCACTGAGCGACCGTCAGTCGTTTTCTGACACCGGCACAACGGGCCGCGTCACCGTAGGCAAGGACCGTGGGCGCAAACGCGCGGGTCTGGGCCTGCGCGCCAAGTTTATGCTGGTGATGGCGGGCATCACGGTCGCGGCGTTGTTGGGTTTGGGCCTGATCATGTCCAGCACCACTAACAAATATCTATTTAATCAGAAGGTTCATGACGGCGTCGAATTGGCCAAGGTCACGGCGCAATTGGCCACCTCAATCGCCGATCAGATGGCTGCCGCCGATCGCCTCGACAAGCAGATGGAAACCACGGTAGCGGGGGCAGAAAAGAAGCGCTTGGCGAAAGTGTTCGAAGCCTATCTCGCCAATGCACAGACGTGGAGCAGCGAAGGTGCTTCTGACATCCTCGCTATCGCCGTCGAATGCGAACGCGTACCAGAACTGGCCAATGTCGGCATCGGCGACCGCGATGAAGGCAGCACTGCCAAGGGCGACGCGGTCATGCAAATCTTCATTCCCAAATTCGATTGGTATACCGACCCGCCTAAAGGCGTGCAGATCTTCGCCGGTACCAAACGGGTGGCCAGCGGACTGGTACCGATCTATCGCTTTAAAGTCGAATTGGACGCGTCGCGTTTCGGCACCGTGGCGCAGGGGCCATCGAATGTGCGGGTCGACATTGACGCCCGAAGCGTCGACAAGGCGCGGCAGAATCTGACCGTCGCGCTACTTATTTCGGTGTTCCTCGCTATCGGCGCGGTAATCGGAGTCGCGATCTGGCTGGCGGGCAATATCACTCGTCCAGTCGACATCCTGATGCGCGATATGGCAATGGTCGCGCGCGGTAACCTTGAACACCTGACCAAACCGCATTCCAGCGACGAGATCGGGGTGCTCGCGAGCGAATTCAATCGCATGACGCAGAATCTGAAAGTGGCGCAGTCGGCCATCGTGGAGCAGGAAAAAGCAGAGTACGAATTATCGATCGCACGAGAAGTTCAGCGCCAATTGCTGCCGACCGAATCGCCGCTGATCACCGGATTCGATTGTGCTGCGTTCTATCAGGGCGCAAAAGCGGTTTCCGGTGATTATTATGACTTTATTCCACTCGGTAACGGTCTGTGGGGTTTCATCGTCGCTGACGTTTCCGGCAAAGGCATTCCCGGCTCGATGGTGATGGCAGTGACGCGCACCATCGTGCGCTTGGTGGCAAACCGCCATCAGGCGAAAGCAGCGGAAACCCTGAAGGAAACCAATCGCTTGATCGCTCGCCAGATCAAGCGTGGAATGTTTGTCACGTCATTTTATGCCATTCTGGATGAGCGTACTGGTGTGCTAACCTATGCGTCCGCTGGGCATAACCCGATGGTGATCTATCGCGCTGCGACCAAACAGGTCGAGCTTGCCGCGGCCAAGGGCATCGCGCTCGGCTTCAACGACGGTCCGATTTTCGATCGCACCATGGAAGAGCATCGTACCGTGCTTGGCCACGGTGACGCGGTTGTGCTCTATACCGACGGATTTCCGGAAGCGATGAATGGTGACAATGTTGAATTCGGTGATGAAAAGTTCTATCGACTGATCGCGCGCTGCGGCAGCCTGGATTCACGCACCATGATTGATCGGCTGGTCAATGCGATTGCCGAACATCGCGGTGAGGCAGAGCAGTCGGATGATTTGACCCTGATCACGCTGCGGCGAGCCTGACATGGCGGCTTTCGCCCGCGAGCTGAGCATCCGCAACGATCTTGCGTATCTCGCGGTGGTGCGCGATGCCGTTGGGGCGGCGGTGATCGCTTCCGGTTTTCCGATTACAACGATCAATCGGCTTCAAATTGCCGTCGACGAGGCTGTTACCAATATCATCGAACATGGCTATCGCGGCCGGCCCAGCGGTTCAGCCAGCATTAAACTGCGCCTAGAAGTCGGCCCCGAACGATTCCTGATTGAGATCGCCGATGAAGGTGCGGTGTTCGATCCGCGCGGCAGTGCCGATGTCGATATCGCTGCGCATGCGGCCACCGGTAACTCGGGCGGCTTGGGCGTTTTTCTTATGCGGCGCATAATGGATGTGGTCGACTATCACGCTGAGGCTGGGCGGAAGAATTGCCTAGTGCTCATCAAATATCGTTGAGCTGATCTGGCGGCCGGTTGCGCCATCAACGGCTTCCGGGATGGTTGCGCTCAGGAGCCGTCCATGCACCTCGCCGCACGTGTCAGCCGCATTGATTCCAGCGGCATCCGAAAGATCTTCGACCTCGCCAAAAGCCTGAAAGATCCGATCAATCTTTCAATTGGCCAACCGGATTTCGATGTTGCCGAGCCGGTGAAAGAAGCTGCCATCGCCGCGATCAGAGCTGGCCACAACACCTACACGCAGACTCAGGGCATTCCCGAATTGCGCGATCTGGTTGTTGCCGATGAGCGCACCTTCACCAAGCGGGCATATTCACAGGAGGAAGTGTTGATCACCAGCGGTGTCAGCGGCGGATTGTTCCTAGCACTAATGGCTTTGGTTGATGACGGCGATGAAGTGATCATTCCTGATCCCTATTTTGTTATGTATAAACATTTGGTAAATCTCTTTGGTGGCCGGCCGGTCTATCTTGATACCTACGACACTGGGTTTGGTATCGATGCGGCGCGCCTAGACCGTCTGATCACCCCGCGCACGAAGGTGTTGCTGCTTAATAGCCCGGCGAATCCGACCGGGAAAATCCTGCCGCGTGCAGAGCTTGAAGCGATCGCGGCGGTCTGCGCGAAACATGGTATCGTGGTGATCAGCGACGAGATCTATCGCGCTTTCAGCTATGTTCCGATGACCTCGATGGCCGAGATCTATCCAGATACTCTTGTTCTGGTCGGTCATTCAAAGACCTTTGGTATGACCGGCTGGCGGCTGGGCTATGCCGCTGGGCCAAAGGAGATTGTTCAGGCGATGACGAAAGTGCAGCAATACAGCTTTGTGTGCGCGCCTTCGATAGTGCAATATGCCGCGCTGGCGGCGCCGCAAGTCGATCATACCACCAACATCAACGCGTATCGTCGCAAACGTGATCTGATGGTCGGAATCCTGGGCCAGCGCTTCGAGTTGGCGCCGCCCGATGGCGCATTCTATCTGTGGGCGAAAGCGCCGGCTGGCTACACCGGTGACCAGTTCGTCGAGCGCGCCATCGCTAACAATTGCCTGATCATTCCCGGCAGTGTGTTCAGCGAGCGCAACAGCCACTTCCGCATCTGCTACACGGTGCCTGACGCTCGTTTGCAGGCGGGTGCAGAGTTGCTCTGCCGGCTGGCTGTGGGCTGAGCCAGCGCAGATCTGCGCTTGGCCTTCGCGGTCACGGCCGCATCATCACGGCCCATGACCACCGTAGAAATCGCAGCACTCAGCACCGACCCCAGCGCCATCGCCACGCTCGTCGAGGGCATTATCGGCGGGGCTGAAATCACTGCAGACCAAGGGCGCGAGCTGCTTGAGATCGCTCCCGGTTCGCCGGCGTTCACGGCCTTGCTCGCTGGCGCGCGGGCGATCCGCGATCGGTTCGTCGGACGCGCTCTTAAATGTTGTTCAGTAGTGAACGTAAAGGCCGGCAATTGTTCGGAAAATTGCAGCTACTGTGCGCAGGCGTCAGGCAGCGACAACGCCGACTACCGCAAGACTAAATGGGTCGACGACGAACAAATTGCGCAGGCAGCCGAAACCGCTGCGCAAAACGGGGCAAAGGCGCTGGGCCTAGTGGCAGCGTGGTGGGGAGTGAAAGAAGGTGCGCAGTTGGACATGGTGTGCGACGCGATCGAAACCTTTAGCAAAAACGGCAAGGTCCGCGCCGATGTTAATCTTGGCATTCTTGAGAATCAGAACTGCGCCGACCGCATCAAACAGGCGGGTGCGAAAGTGTATGGTCACAACCTCGAAACGGCGCAAAGCTTCTTCGGCAGTATCTGCTCAACACATTCTTTTGAGGATCGGCTGCGCACCATCAGTTATATCAAACAGTCGGGTATGGGGCTTTGTTCGGGTGGAATTGTCGGCATGGGTGAAACTCGGGCACAGCGAGTTGAATTCATGGCGCAGTTGCGCCTAATCGAACCGGATATGATTCCGATTAACTTTCTGAACCCGATTCCCGGCACCAAGTTGGGTGAAACGCCGACGTTGGATGCGGATGAAGCGCTTAAAACGCTGGCGGTGTTTCGCTTCATGCTGCCTGATCGCAACTTGATGATTGCAGGCGGCAAAGAAGTAGTGCTTGGCGAACGTTTGCATGAAGTGTTCGCCACTGGCATCAATGCGGTGATGGTTGGGAATTACCTGACCACGCTGGGCACTGATCCGAATTACTGGCGCAACGCGGCGCAGCGCCATGGCTTGATCTTCAGCGATACGGTTGAAGAAATCGAAAATGCGGACTGCTCCGCGCCGGATGCGCATGGATGTGGCTGCGGCGATCTCTGAGGTGCTGACTCTGAGGTGCTGACAACAAGGGTTTGTTAGCGATAAACCAGCGCGCCCACGGAGATGTCTCCGTGGGCGCGTCGTTTCAGCGGCAAAAATCAGCAAATCGCGTTCAGCGCGACTTCACCATTGTCCACGCCGCGTCATAGGTCTTGGTGTCGTTGCCAAGATCTGACAGCAAGTATAGTCGCTTCATTGAGGCTTCATCAGGATAGATCACGGTGTTGGCGCGATCTTCGGGTTTAATTAATGGCAGCGACGCCGCGTTTGGCGTGGGATATTGGATGAAGTTGGCGTTCTGCGCGCCGATCTTCGCATCGAGAATAAAGTTGATAAAGGCGTGTGCGCCGGCCTTGTTGGGCGCCGCGACCGTCACCAACATATTGTCGACCCACAGGTTTGAGCCTTCGACCGGAATCGCGTAGGCGAGATCTTTACCTTCGACGATCGCGCGCGCAGCGTCGCCGCTATAGACCACTGCGGCAACGGCTTGGCCGCCGACAACTTTGTTCTTACCGCCGACGCCACCCTCAAAACCAAGGCATTTGGTACTGCCTTTGGCAGCGATGAGAGTTTCTGCTGCCGCTTTGATGTCACCAGTGACGTGGCTGTTGATGTCCTTGCCGTTAGCCAGCAGGGTCACGCCCATCATCGAGCGGACTTCATCCATAAATACGAACGGGCCAGGTTGTGCAGCTGGATCGAGCAGCAGCTTCCAGGAAACCGCATCCTTGGACTTCACTGCGGTGATATTGTACAGAATGCCGATCGAGCCCCACAGGTATGGCTGCGAATAGACGTTCTTTGGGTCGCAGGGTTGGCCGTGGAACTTAGCATCGACGTTCTTGGCATTAGGGATCTGTGCAGCGTCCAGCGGCTGCACCAGTTTGCTGTTTATCAATTGCGGCACGACCACGTCCGTGGCGACCACCACATCATACTGCGCGGTGCCGCCAGTACGCAGCTTGGCCAGCATGTCCTCCTGAGCTTCGTACACCTGGATATTCACCGGGTGGCCAGTGGCTGCCTCAAAGGCCTTGGGAATCGCAGGGTCGATATATTCCGAATACATAAACACGGTGACAGTGGGTTTGTCGGCTGCGGCTAGGGCGCCGACAGCAGCAAGGAGGAGGGGAAGGATACGCTTCATGGAATCTCCGTGGGGGGTTTGCGACTGAATAGCGCCGCGCCAACGATGGCAAGAGTGGTAATCGCAACAATTACCGTCGAGAGGGCATGGATGTCCGGGGTGACACCCATACGCAGAGATCCTTGGATCATTATCGGGAGTGGAGTGACGGTTGGAGAATAGAGAAAGAAAGTGACGACAAAATCATCGACTGAGAGCACAAACGCTAACAGCGCGCCGGCGATGATGCCTGGTGCAAGTTGCGGTAAAAGAATCTTCCGCCACATAACATGAGTTGATGCGTAGAGGTCCCGCGCGGCTTCAATCTGTTCCTGGCCAATCATCGCCAAACGTGCGCTGACGACGAGCGCTACAAATGAAACTTCAAAAGTAGTATGGGCGATAATCAGCGTCGATAACCCGGAATTAAACCACGGTGTCAGTGAGCGTAGCATAGCGAAAGTACCAACGAAACTGATGCCAAGAATGATATCAGGCGTAACCACCGGAAGTCCGGTAAGCAGATCGGTGCACCGCCGCATAGGTTTGCTGAGTGGCGTGCGCGATAGACCGATGGCAAGCAGGGTGCCCAGGATAGTCGACAGCGCTGTTGAGGCGACCGCGATCACCAAGGTGTTCCAAGCGGCTTCAAGAATTTTCTGATTTCCGACCATATGCACATACCATGCGGTAGTGAATCCGCCCCAGCGCTGGCCTCTTGCCGTAGTATTGAACGACATCACCGCCACGGCCAGCAATGGCACGTACATCAGAAGAAAGCCGACCAAAGTTGCCGTGAAAGCAGTTTTGCCAAGGCGCATCAATGACCCCCGCCTAAGCCGTTTCCCCAGCGAAACAGCGCCATCAATCCAGCGAGACTGACGCACACCAGGGTCAATCCCATCATGGCGCCCAGGGGCCAATTGCTGGCGCTGTGAAATTGCTGTTCGATCAGGTTCCCAATCAGGTTGAACTTCGCTCCGCATAGCAGGTCGCTGACCACAAACATGCCGAGACTCGGTACTAGCGTCAGCACCAACGCCGCGATCAATCCGGGACCGATCTGGCTGAGAATGCCGTGCCGCAGCACGTGCCAGCGTCCGCCGTACAAATCGTGCACGGCTTCCACCACCTGCCAATCAAGCCGTTCGACGCTGGAATAGAGAGGTAGAATAGTGAAGGGAAGCATACAGCTGACCATTCCTACATAGACCGCGAAGGCGCCCGGATATAAAGCTTCGTGCGGACCGATCAGGCCCAGTTGTTGGCAGATCCATGCAGGCGGCGCCTGATTGCCCAACACCAATTGCCATGCATAGGTTCGGATCACGAGATTCACGCAGGTGGGCACCATTACCAATGCCAGAAGCAACATCCGCCAACGCCGCGGCGAACGCGAGATGGTGATTGCGATCGGCAACGCCAGTAACAAACACAACAGGGTAGTGACGCTGGCCAAAATAATGCTGCGAGTAAAGATGACGAAGTTGTCACGGGCCCAACCGAGCGGCCCGAATCCGAACAGATTGAACAGATTTTCGAAGGTGAAATGCCATTCGATCCCGCCGTACTCGCCGCGACTAAGAAATGCCATGGTGAGGATGCCAAACAATGGCAGAGCCAAGAAGAATATTAGCCAAACAATGCCGGGGCTCATCAGCAGCCAACCGCGCCGGCGTAGCCGTTTCACGGTGGTGAATTCGCCGTGGTAAACAATTGGCTGCGTTGCGGATTTCTGCCGTTCAGGCGATTGCACCGCATTCATTCGGCGAGCACCAGCACATCGTCATGCGGTAATTCCGCCCAAACCCATTGTCCGACGGTGTGGTGCTGATCTGGTTCGGTTTTTACGCGCAGACGTTCGCGGCCGAATACCAAGACCAATTCCCAATGATCGCCGCGAAACATGCGATCCTCAATTTGCGCCGGTAGGCATGCCGGCCCAGCGATGTCGCGCACTTCGATATCCTCGGGGCGGATGGCGATATAGCCGGTGGTCCATGACGGAATCGTCGACAGGCGGATTTCGCCGACTGGCGTGGTGGCAATTGCACCGTGGTCATCACGCCAACTGGACACTGCAATGACATTTGCCGAGCCCATAAACTCCGCGACAAAACGGCTGATCGGCCGTTCGTATACTTGTTCGGGGGTGCCGTCCTGAACGATATGACCTTTGTTCATGATCAGGATGCGATCGCTGACCGCGATGGCTTCGTCCTGATCGTGCGTGACCAGCAGAAAGGTTATTTTGCAGGAACGTTGCAGTCGTTTAAGTTCGGCCTGCAGATCGTGTCGCAGCCGCGCGTCGAGTGCCGACATCGGTTCGTCGAGCAACAATACTTCAGGTTCATTCACCAACGCCCGCGCCAAAGCGACGCGTTGGCGTTGGCCACCAGACAATTGTTGTGGTCGGCGATTGCGCAATTCGCCAATGCGCATGGATTCCAACATCGTGTCGGTGCGTTTGCGCACGTCGGCTTCCGGCAGACGTTTCGCCCGCAATCCGAAAGCAACATTGTCGGAAACGCTCAAGTGCGGAAATAACGCATAACTTTGGAAGACAGTATTCACCGGCCGACGATTCGGTGGCAGGCTGAGTAAATCAATCTCGCCCAGGCGCACGCTCCCGCGATCAGGCAATTCAAAGCCGGCGATGATCCGTAATAAAGTAGTCTTGCCGCACCCGGAAGGCCCCAGCAACGTGACGAACTGGCCGTCGGGAATGATGAGATTGATATCTTCAAGTACCCGCACCGAATCGAATGATTTGGCGATTCCGGCGATATGGAGATCGGCGATAGGTGAAGCGACAGCGGCCTTGGCCTCGGGCATGGGCGGGAGTGGATGGCGGCTTGGTGGCAGCGCAAGCCGTCAGCTTTGCAGCCTTGCTGCTACCTATTCTGCGCAGCGCCGCGAGGTGGTCGGCGCACGGCCGGTCGCCAAGCGCACCTGCCGCGCGCAGGTATGCACCGAGGCAAAACCTGACTGCGCCGCGATCGCAGTCATGCCGAGCATGGTGCCGGCTAGCAGTTCGCGCGCCTTCGCCACTCGTTGACGATTGAGCCATGCCGCTGGCGCGGCGCCAGTGCGGGCGCGGAAGGCGCGACTGAAATGCTCACGGCTAATGCCGTATTGTTCAGCTAGTTCCTTTAGCGACCACGGCGCTAACGGTTGGGCGAGCAGCGCGTAGATCGCCTGCTCAATGGGCGCTTGGGTCGAGAGGCTGTGTTGCTGCAGGCTGCCGGCGAGGGTGAGCACGAACTGCTGCACCGCCGCGGCCAGGTCCAGCGGCGCGGTGGCTCGGCGTGGTTCGGCAAGATCAATCAGCGTCTCGCTGGCATTTGCTACGGTGCCTCCGGGTGGTACGGCGATGATCTCACCGTGTTCGGCACGCAACCAGTTCCAGTGCTCCGGCAACCCGGCGCCGTCGAGGTCCAGCCACGCACCGACATATCCGTCAGGGGAATCTGAAGGCAGGCCATATGCGCTATCTTCACCATAGCAGAACAACACCGCATGTCCGACTGGCACGGTGCGTGTCTGGCCATCGCGACCGCGCAGAACCATGGCGCCGGCGATAGTGCGCTGAAAGACGCATAGTCGGATCGGCTGACGACCAGGATTTTCCCACCAATAGCGGCTGTGCGCGGCATAGCGTTCGCGGCCGTAGGACATCACGCGCCAGAGGGTGCTCACGCGCGAAGTCTTATGGCAAAGCGAAAAGTGCGAGCGTTGGCTGCGGTGTCTGAAAACGGCCGCCGGCTGAGTAAAAACAACAATCCCCAGGACTTGGCCTGGGGATTGGGTGCACGCAAAACATCCGGATCGGCGTTGTCGCCCACCGAATGATAGTTGCGGGCTTACTTCTTTTTCGCGTCAGCGGCCGGCGCCTTGGCGGCGGCTTTCGCATCGGGCTTAGCGCCAGCGGCAGCTTTGCCGTCGGCAGGCGCGGCAGCGGCCGCTGCAGGCGTCGCGGTAGTGCCGGCGGCAGGCGCAACTTCTTCGACCTTGAACTGGCGCGGGATCACGATGGTCAGGATGGGCGTCTTGCCGGGTGAGGCGAGTTTCAAACCGGCGGGCAGTTTCAGTTTTTCGGCGTAGACCGTTTCGGTGATCTGCACTTCGCCAAGGTCGAGGTCGATGCGATCCGGAATCGCGTTCACTTTACAGAACACTTTGATTTTGCGGGCGCGCTGTTCGACGATGCCGCCGGCCTTCACGCCGGGGCAATTGCGTGCATCGGGATGGATTGCGACTTCAACTTTGATTTCTGACTTTTCGTCGACTTCGATCAAGTCGATGTGCTCGACCTTGTCGGTCAGGCAGTTCTTCACCACTGCAGCGCGCAGGGCGATCAGTTCTTTGCCGGCGACGTCAAGTTTGCACAAGTGCACGACGTGGGCCGCGAGATGCGCGGCGCTTTTCTCATCGATTTGCAAATGCGTGCTGTTGTGGCCCGGACGGCTGACGGTGACGGGAATGGTGCCCGCGGCGCGCAGTTTGGCGGCCGCGCGGGTGCCAAGAGTGGTGCGGGCCTGAGCCGGGTAGGTGTTGGTGGCGGACATGGGAACTCCGATGCGGGTTGAATCGACGAAAGGTTGCGGTCAGGAGAAAAGCGAACTGACCGATTGGTTGGTATGGATGCGACGAATGGCGTCGCCAAGAAGCGGCGCGAGCGACAATACGCGAATGGGTAATTCGGCGTAGCGGCGCTTGAGGGGGATGCTGTCGGTAATGACCAGTTCGTCGAGTCCGACGTCATGCAGGCGCTCGTAGGCTTCGCCGCAGAATACGCCGTGACTGACCACCGGGATGACGCGGCGGGCACCGTGCGAACGCGCGGTCTTGATCGCGTTGGTCATCGATCCGGCGGTGGTAATCATGTCGTCGACGATCACGCATTCGCGGTCGCCAATCTCGCCGATCACGTTAGCGACCTCGGTTTTGGCGTCGCCGGTGCGGCGTTTGTCGATGATCGCCAACGTGCCGCCGATCGCCTTAGCCACACGGTCGGCAAGTTTGATCGAGCCAGTGTCGGGGCTGACCACCACCGGGTTCTCGAGTTTCAGCGACTTGAGATAAGCAAGCTGCACCGGACGAGCGGTGAGATGGTCGACGGGAACGTCGAAGAAGCCCTGAATTTGCTGCGCATGCAGATCGACCGTCAGCAGGCGATCGATGCCGGCAGTGGTGATCAGATTGGCCACCAGCTTGGCGGTGATCGGTACCCGGCCTTCGTGTTTGCGATCCTGCCGAGCGTAGCCGAAATACGGCATAACCGCGGTGATGCGCGCCGAGGACGCGCGGCGTAGCGCGTCGGCGATCACCAACAGCTCCATCAGGAAATCATTGGAATACGTCGGCTGAACCACGAACACGTCGGCGCCACGTACGTCCTCGTGAATCTGCACCTTCACTTCACCGTCAGGGAAGCGGGCGCAGGTCATTTCACCGAGGGGGCTGCCCACCGCATCGGCGATGGCCTGCGCCAACGGACGATTCGCATTGCCAGAAAATATGCGCATGTCGACAGGGGGCCTGTTTGGGGGCGGGGCGGAAACGTAGCGCCGGTCGCCGTGAAGCAAGACGGAAGCCGAGGGGATTTTACCGCCCAAATCCAGCCGTTTTTTTGCGAATGCGCACGTGATGAAAGCTCAGCAGCGCGCGCTGCTTAGCTTTAGGATCAGACTTTGGGTTCGACTTGCTTATGTTTGAACACCCAGCGCCATAGTTTCACTACCGGATCATAATACTGATCAGCAACGCGTTCCTTCAGCGGAATGATGGCGTTATCAGTGATGTGGATGTGTTCAGGGCAGACTTCTGTGCAGCATTTGGTGATGTTACAGAAACCGATGCCGCCCTGGTATTTCAGCCATGCTTCGCGGTTGTTGGTGTCGAGCGGATGCATTTCCAACTGCGCCGCGTGGATGAAGAATCGCGGGCCGGCGAAGCTGTCATGCTTGCCATGATCGCGCAGGACGTGGCAAACGTTCTGGCATAGGAAGCATTCGATGCATTTGCGAAACTCCTGCACGCGCTCAACTTCGTACTGCTGCATGCGCCAAGTGCCGTCGGCCTCGGGCGCCTTGGGAGCGAACGGGGCGATTTTCTTTTTCACCTCGTAATTCCACGACACATCGGTCACCAAATCGCGGATCGGCTTGAACGCCTTTAGCGGCTGAATGGTGATCTCGCCGGCGGGCAGCGTTTCCATTCGAGTCATGCACATCAGGCGCGGCTTACCGTTGATTTCGGCTGAGCACGAACCGCATTTGCCGGCTTTGCAGTTCCATCGGCAGGCCAGATCGCCCGCCTGGGTAGCTTGAATCTGATGCACCGCGTCCAACACCACCATGCCATGGGTGATGGTGGCGGGGAAGGTTTTGAACCCGCCGCCCTGGGCGTTGCCGCGCCAGATTTTGAACGAACGGGTTTCGATGTGCGCTTCTTTGCGCGCGATTTCCGCCGCGGCGGCATCTGAGGGCGTGGTGAGGGTGGTGGTCATTTCATGTCCTCGATCACTTGCTTGAGATCATCGCGCAATTCGACCAGCGGTTGCGCGATCAACTGCATGCTGCCGTCGGCGCCTTTGCGGATCACGTGATTGAGTTTGCCGAAGTGCGGATCCTTGTCCGGGAAATCATCGCGGAATTGCGCGCCGCGGCTTTCCTTGCGCAAAATCGCCGAGCGCGCGACGGCTTCAGACACGGTCAGCAGATGAGTCAGATCCATGCACACGTGCCAGCCGGGATTGTATTCGCGGTTCGCCGGGGCCTGAACTTTGTTCGCGCGAGTCCATAGTCCTTTCAGACCGTCGACCGCCTTCTGCATTTCGTTCTCGACCCGCACGATGCCGACATTGTCCTGCATCATCTGCTGAAGATCCTGCTGGACCTTGTACGGATTTTCATCGCCGCCGGGTGCATCCATGAATGACAAGGCCCAAGTGATCGTGGCCTCGACATCGTTGTTGTCGACTGCGCCCTGCGAATTTTTGCGTGCGTATTTCGCCGCATATTCGCCCGCGCGCTTGCCGAACACCAGCAGATCACTGAGTGAATTACCACCTAGGCGATTCGCGCCGTGCAATCCGGCTGCCGCTTCACCTGCCGCAAACAATCCCGATACCGTCGACATTTGCGTATCGCCATCGACGCGGATGCCACCCATGGTGTAGTGCGTGGTTGGGCCGACTTCCATGCGGTCTTTAGTAATGTCCAGGCCACCCAGTTCTTTGAACTGGTGGTACATCGACGGCAATTTCTTTTTGATATGAGCTTCGGCGCCCGGAATGCGCTCTTTGATCCACGCGATATCCAGGAACACGCCGCCATGAGGACTACCGCGACCGGCCTTCACTTCGCGATTAATGCAGCGCGCGACGTGGTCGCGAGTCAGTAATTCGGGCGGACGCATCGCGTTTTTATCGCCCTGGGTATAGCGCCAGCCTTCTTCCTCGTCCTTCGCGGTCTGGTTGCGATAGTTTTCGGGAATATCATCGAACATGAAGCGCTTGCCGTCTTTGTTGCGCAACACGCCGCCTTCACCACGCACGCCTTCGGTGACCAGGATGCCGCGCACCGATGGCGGCCATACCATACCAGTTGGATGAAACTGAACGAATTCCATATCGATTAGGTCGGCGCCGGCGTGATATGCTAACGAATAGCCATCGCCGGTATATTCCCACGAGTTTGAGGTGACCGAGAACGCCTTGCCTAGTCCGCCCGTAGCGATCACGACTGATTTCGCGCGGAACAGTACGAAGCGGCCAAGCTCTCGGTAATAACCCAATGCGCCGGTGACGCGTTCACCATCTTTCATCAGTTTGACGATGGTGCATTCCATGAACACGCTGATCGGTGTCTTATGGACGCTGTGGTCTTGCAGCGTGCGAATGATTTCCAAACCGGTGCGGTCGCCGACATGGGCCAAACGCGGATAGCGATGGCCGCCGAAATTACGCTGTAGGATCTTGCCGTCGCTGGTGCGATCAAACACCGCACCCCATTTTTCTAATTCCCGCACCCGATCTGGAGCTTCCTTCGCATGCAGTTCTGCCATGCGCGGATTGTTCAGATATTGTCCGCCGCGCATGGTGTCGGCGAAATGTACCTTCCATGAGTCGCGGTCGTCGACATTGCCCATGGCTGCGGCGACACCGCCTTCGGCCATTACGGTGTGTGCTTTGCCTAGCAGTGATTTGCACACCAGTCCCACCGAGCAGCCGGCGTCGGCGGCTTCGATGGCGGCGCGTAGACCGGCGCCACCGGCGCCAATCACCAATACATCATGATCGTGGGTCTTGATCTCGAATGACGGCATGGGCGATCCTTAGAAAATGATCCGGGGATCGTGCCAGACCCCCGATGAGACCAAGCGGACATAGATATCAGTGAACGCCACCCACACCAAAGAGCTCATCGCCCACAGCGGATGATGATGATTCAGATGCGAAACGAACGACCACGCCTTGAAGCGCGTATAACCGCCGGACGTACACGAAAACGCGTCTTTCTTGCCGCCGACCAGATGGCGCAGGCTATGGCAGCCAAAGGTGTAACCGGCGATCAAGAGCGGATTGATCAGCAGAATGATCGAACCCAGTCCGATTCCGAAATGATGGCCAGCGGGAGCGCTGCCAGCGATCACGGTGCCGGTCGCGTCAGTTGCCCACAGGAACATCGAACCATCAGCCTTCACCGGATAGAAAAAACTCAGGATCGCGTCGTAAAGCAGAATGAATACGAACACGATCGCCAAATACAGAAAATACCGATGTGCATTCCAAAGGATCAACGGCAGTGAATTTTCACCCCAATAACTTTTGCGCGCTTCGCCAACACCGCAGGCGACCGGATCCAGCCAGATCGAACGATAATATGCTTTGCGGTAATAATAGCAGGTCAGGCGAAAGCCGGCCGGCGCACCAAGGATCAGCAGCGCGGCTGAGAACGGTGGGAACCACGACGCCCACCAGGATGGCTGCAAGCCCCACATGGCATGTGGGCTTTTGCCCCAAAATTCGGGTGAATAGAAGGGCGAGAGATAGTTGGTTCCGTTCACCCAATAATGTGCGCCCTGAAATGCGGCCCAAGTCGAATAGACCAGGAAGGCTAACAACAGCACGGCGGTGGCGAGCGGACCGACCCACCACCGATCCTGACGCTGGGTGGCGCCGAATCCGTGTTCGTGAGCGACCGCTTGGGAGGTCATGTCTGGCATAAGCAACGTGCGATACGTTGGTCAGTTCCATAGTCGTCGGCCAAGCGTCTAACGCTGGGCGTGCATGCCGAAAGCGAGCTCGATCCATGCGTAGCGCGGCGGCTCACCCCTTCGCCTAAAATTCAGACACGGATGTCGGTCGTTAGGAAACGCCTTGCGAATAATCTGATGCTTTGCCTAATCACACACGATAGGCAGCCCATGCGCGACGACTACGAACCGACGCCCCTCGCCACTTCGCTCATCGGGCATCTTGCCATTGATCGTTTGGTGTGTCCCGCCTGCGGCCACGAATGCCGGCCGGCTGAACTCAATCCCCATTACGGTCACGCGTGTCCACATTGTTTGCGCATTGCCGCGCTGACGCGCATGCCGCAGATGGTTTCAGTGCCGATTGTGATTCCGGCCGATGTGATCGAAGTCGAGCCATTGGTTGCGATGCTGCCGGCGCAATTGCGGGCGTGGCCAACGACGGCGCGCGTGGAAGAGCCCGTGCCGCAACCGGTGACGATCGGTCGCTGAATCGGTATTGTCTGCGTATGAAGATTCGCGCCTGAAAACCGCTAAAAAAACGCGACCGCCGTGTTTTCGCACGGCGGTCGCGCATGGTGCGGACCGTGGGACTCGAACCCACACGTCTTGCGACACTGGAACCTAAATCCAGCGCGTCTGCCAGTTCCGCCAGGACCGCGTGGTGGGCAAGCTATGCCCTGAACCGAGCGGCTCCAGTGGCTCTCCGCGTAAACATCTCCGCAGGCTACCGCGGCTAAGGCCGAGATTATTCCGGCAGCTTTTTGCTGACCGCGAATGTGACGGTGTTGCCGGCCTCGTTGTAGACCAGTTCCTCGGCCATGCGCGTGATCAGCTTAAACCCAAGGCCGCCCATGCCGCCGGCTTGGTATCGTTCGCGCGCAGCCTGGGCGGCGTCTTTGTCTTTGATCGCGTTGATCGCGGTTTGATGGTCGAAGCCAGCGCCCTGGTCGATGATGCTCAGCGTAACTTTCGCGCCGCGGTCACGGAACTTCAGGGTGATGACTTTGCTTTCGTCGAACTTGTGCCCGTGACGGTGCGCGTTGAGAATCAGTTCCTTGGCACAGGTCATGAATGCTTCGGTCTTTATTTCGTCCATGCCGGCCTGCTTCACCAAACGGGCGAGGAAGATCTGTGCCTGCTCAATGAAGCGGTCTTTGCTGGGAATAGTGAACATGATCCGGCTGCGCAGCGATGGATCTTTGGTGACCGTGTAGAAGAGGTCTTCCTTGACGAAATCGTGAATCTCGTCGCTTTCGCCCTCGTTCTGTTCGTACTCGCTCATCAGCGTGTCGAGATCGATGGCGTTACTGACGAGTCGATCATCAAGCACGCGCAGTTTCAGCGGCCCGACGCGCAGTTCGTCGTTGAGCTGCAGTTCGCGGCGCAACACGTCTTTGCCATTAATGTACAGATGTGCCTGATCGCAGCCGATCTCGATCATTTGCTTACCGTCGTCGATGTAGAAACGCGCGTGCGTGTCCTGCAGGGCATCGTGCTGTGCGCGGATCTGGCAGGTGGGTGCGCGGCCGATGGTCAGGCCGTCCTTCACCCGGAACATCTTGCCTTTGAACGCGGTATTTAGGACTTCCAGTTTGAGCATAATGATGATCGGGAGGACTATGGGTCGCGAGGTGAAGGCGCAAGCACGCTGACTCAGTGCATGGCATCGGCGATCAGCGCGCGCTCACTCAGCATGCTGTTACATGTGCGGCGTGCCCGCGCTTCATGGCTCGCAGTCTTGTGCGGTCGTGGTTGCGGACACAGTGGCCCGACCACCCATCAGTTGGAAGGATGCCTGTGAGCAGCCGTACGCTTTTCGATAAAGTCTGGGATCTCCACACCGCCCGCATGCTTTCCAGCGGTCAGACGCAGCTGTTCATCGGCCTGCATTTGATTCATGAAGTCACCAGTCCGCAGGCCTTTGCGATGCTGCGCGAACGCGGCCTGACCGTGCCGTATCCACATCGCACCGTCGCGACCGTCGACCATATCGTGCCCACGGAGGACCAAGCACGTCCGTACGCCGATACGTTGGCCGAAGAAATGATGACGGCGATTGAGCGCAACTGCCGCGAGTTTGGCATTCGCTTGTTCCAACCCGGTTCAGGCAAACAGGGCGTGGTGCACATCATCGCGCCCGAACAGGGTCTGACCCAACCCGGCATGACCGTTGCCTGCGGCGACAGCCATACCGCCACGCACGGTGCGTTTGGGGCAATCGCCTTCGGCATTGGCACGTCGCAGGTGCGCGACGTGTTGGCGACGCAGACGCTGTCGCTCTCACGCTTAAAAGTGCGCAAGATTCAGATCGACGGCGCGCTGAAAGCGGGCGTGTACGCGAAGGACGTGATCCTGCATGTGCTGCGCGTGCTCAGCGCCAAGGGCGGGGTCGGCTTCGCTTATGAATTCGCCGGCTCAACCATCAATGCCATGTCGATGGAGGAACGCATGACGGTCTGCAACATGGCCATCGAAGGCGGCGCGCGCTGCGGCTATGTCAATCCTGATCAGGTGACCTTCGACTATCTCAAAGGCCGCGAATTTGCGCCTTCTGGCGCCAATTGGGCGAAGGCCGTGGCGTGGTGGCAGAGCCTCGCGTCGGCCGCCGACGCGGTATATGACGACGTGAAAACGTTCCGCGCCGAGGACATCGCGCCGACCGTGACTTGGGGCATTTCCCCCGACCACGGCATCGGCATCGGTGAGACGATTCCGGCCAAGGAATCGTTCGCCGCCGACGAATGGGCGACGATCGAAGAAGCGTACCAGTACATGGACCTGAAGCCGGGTCAGCACATCGCCGGCGTGCCGATCGACGTCGCGTTCATCGGCTCATGCACCAACGGCCGCATTAGCGATCTGCGCGAAGCGGCGAAAGTGATCAGCGCTCATGGCGGCCGCGTGCCGGCGCGGGTGAAGGCGTTCATCGTGCCCGGTAGCGAAGCGGTGAAGGTGGTCGCCGAAGCCGAAGGGCTCGACCGCATTTTCACCGCGCACGGCTTTGAATGGCGCAACGCCGGCTGCTCGATGTGCCTGGCCATGAACCCGGACAAACTCAAGGGCAGGCAGATCAGCGCCAGCTCGTCCAACCGCAATTTCAAAGGCCGCCAAGGTTCGTCCGTCGGCCGAACGCTGTTGATGAGTCCGGCGATGGTCGCGATCGCGGCGCTTGAAGGTCAGGTCGCTGACGTGCGTACCGTGTTGAACAAGATCGCAGCTAAAAAGGAAAGCGCATGAGCGTCATCATCGTCGCCACCATTTCCGGCCGGGCCGTGCCGCTGCGTGGCAATGACATCGACACCGATCGCATCATCCCAGCGCGCTTCCTGCGCTGCGTGACCTTTGATGGCCTGGGCGCGCACGCCTTTGAAGACGACCGTGCGCAGCTCAAAAGCGCCGGTAAAACCCATGCGTTTGACGACGCCCGTTTTCAGGGCGCGAACGTGTTGGTGGCGAACAGCAACTTCGGTTGCGGCTCGTCGCGCGAGCACGCGCCGCAGGCGATCGCCAAATGGGGCATCACGGCGATCGTCGCGGTTAGCTTCAGCGAAATCTTCTTTGGCAACTGCGTCGCGATGGGCCTGCCGTGTCTGCGCGTCAGCGGTGCCGATGCCGAAGCGATCCAGACCCTGATCGAAAACGATCCGTCGTTGGTGGTCACGGTTGACGTTGCCGCGCGTCAGGTGCGCGTCGCTGGGCAGACGTTTGCGGCGACCATCGCCGACGGTCCGCGGCAGCAGTTCGTCACCGGTTCTTGGGACGCTACCGGCGAGTTGTTGGCCGGCGCGCCGCAGGTGCAGGCGATCGCGGCGAAGCTGCCGTACGTCACCGCGTTCGCCTAACGCGGCAGCATTCGTTCAGTGCGGATGGCAGGCGCAGGAATGGCCGCATGGCCCTGCGCCGGGCCGAGGATCGCCGGGATCGCCCGGCGCACCGAACACTGCCGCGCCGCCGCTGATGACGCGGCGCACGGCCACCCCGGTGGCTGGATCGTGGCTTAGCGGCGCTTCCGACATGCGCTGAAACAGCTCGAAACGCCGCGGTTTTTCCGCGACATTTGCCGGAATGGTTTCGTATTCGTAAGTTGGCATCTCAGGCGCGATTCGCCGCCGAGCGGTCGACTTCCAAATAATAATCGCCGGTGATCACATCGATGCGGCGGTCCCACACGCTCAAAAACTGCGCCTGCGTGGCGGCGAACAACGGACTGATCTCAATGCGCGCACCCGGCGGCAGTTCGACGCGCACGCCGGCGGCGCGCAGCCAACTGGCGTACAGGTCGCTGGCCAGTTCAACAGCGCTGGCCGGACTGTCGGCGCCGCTAGCGTTTTTCACCGGCGCGAATTCCACCGCGCGGTCGATCGACAGACCCAGGCTGACTTTTGCCTCGGGAATCAGGTCGAAGATGAAGCGTTCGTTCTTCCAGCCTTTGACCTCGGCCAGTTCGCGGCCGTTCCACGCCTTCAACGGTTTGCTGGACCGGTGCAGCGGAATCTTGTAACCGCGCTCGGCCAGGTCGGCGAGGAAGTCGACGCTCCAGCAATGAATCGCCGGGCTGCCCCACCGATAAATCAACGCGCCGGCGGTGTTGCGGCTGCGGGTCTGCTCGCTGGTCAGTTCGGTATATTCGATGATCGCGTCGCGACCGTCGAGGTTGACCAAATGTCCAACTTTTTCATCGGGGTGCGCCTTCTCCAAAACCTTGGTGATGACATCGGCGCGCTCGGCGGTGGCGAGGCCGATCAGCAGCGCGTCGTCGACTGGCACGGTGATGTTGTCGACCTGAATGTAGGCGATCCAACGCACGCCTTCGCGCTTCAGCCGCGCGAGATTGCCTGATTTTACCAGCGCGGTGAAGCAGCCGCCATGACCGTCAGGATTTTCCAGCAACCGTCCCGGCCCCGCCATCAGTGCGCGGCCTTCCTGATCCAAGCTGGGAACCGTGCCTTGGCTGAAGAAGCGCGTCTGCTCTGCGGTCAAACCAAAATAGCCGTGCGCCGCGAAGAAATCGCGGGTTTCGGCGTCAGTCATCGGGCTGGTCATAATCAAAAACGGCACCGCGCGACCGACGCGGCGGGACAGGCTCAAAACTTTTTCGGCCTGTAATTGATAGATGCTTTTGCCCGAATGCGGCGCGACGGTGAAGCAGCCTTTCGGCGCGCTTAAACCCAGGCGTGTGCCTTGTCCGCCGGCGACCATCAATACCGCGACTTCGCCGGCGCGATACGCGGATTCGCCGAGCGGCAGCAAGGTGGCCGAGCGCTGGGCGCGTTCGGCGTCATCGACTACGCGGCTTGAGTTCACTGCGGTCGCCGTCACTGGGACGTACGGTTGTTTCAGCTCGGCCCAGTCGATGTCGGCGAGCCGCGCGAGGTACGCTGCGCGCGCCGTGGGCTCCAACTGATCGAGGCCGTCGAGCAGATGATTTTGCCCGTGCTGCGCGAGGGCTTGGGACAGGGCGAAGGGATCGACAGCGTCGGCCATGACGGTTTTTTCCGATGAGGGAGCAAGCGTGCGCGGGCATGCTCCCGCACTCGCCCCTTGGTCAAGGTTTGCCGTCGCTGCTGTCGGTGGACTTGTCGGCGTGATTGTCGGCACCGGCGTCGAGTTGCGGAATCAGCAGTGCATCGGCCGGGAATTCTGGCACGCGCGCTCGGATCGCGGTGGTCAAAGCCGCCTTCAACACGACCTGATCCGGCTCACTGAATTGGCTCGCGTCCAAGGCCTGCACCGCGCCCTGGATGGCGTCTTGGATTAGCGCGCTTTTGGCTTCGAGCGCATTCGCAGCCGCGGCGTTGGGCAGCAGGAAGGCCAAGCCCAACGTCAGCTGCCGCCGGCCCATGCCAGGCAGCGTGCGGGTGCGCGTCAGGGGCGGCAGCGTGATGATGACGGGCTTGCTGGCGTCGACGGCGGCTGCCGCAATGGGAGCCGGAGCCGGTTTAGCTGAAACGTCTTTCGCGGCTGGTGGCGCCGCGCCAGGAATCGGCGTGGGCGTCGAGGGAGTATAGTCGAGCAGATCGAGCACGAACGCATCGCGCGCCGCCGGTTCCATCGGCAACTCCGCGATTATGGGCAGCAGGGCCTCGCGCGCGATGCAGGCGCGCACCAGCACCTGTTTCAGCACGTCGATATCAGCGCTGCTCAGCTTCCCGCGCGCATGCCGTTTCGCGATCAGGACCAACGCATCGACATCGCGTTGGCGATAGGTGAACGCACCTTCGGCCACTACTGCCACGGTCGGATCAGGCGATGCTGATGCGGCAATGGGCGGCTTCTCGATCGCCGTCGTCGGATTGGTTGCCGCTGGTTCTGCAGCAGCCAACCCGGCGATGAAAACGCTGATGAGGATACAGGTGCGCATGCGCCCCGTGTAAACGGGACACGCGCCAGCACAGCAGGAAAACGCTGATTTTTCCGAGCTGCGTGCGTGTCAGCAGCGGGCCCTGAGGCGGTTCGGCGGCGCGTCGATGACGCTGCTAGAAACCACCGAATGAGCTGCTGCCGCCACATGGGCGGCGGCAGTTAGCGTATTAGCGCGCCCGGCCAGATGGTGGGCCGAACAGGGCGAAGGCCCCGCCCCACCGTTGGTCCTCATGCTTCAGCTCACCGTCTGCACTTTTCACGATGATGCGGAAGGGTTCGTTGTTGAAGCAGACCTCTTGAAAGCTGGCGCTCAGGCCGCTGGTCGCGTCCAGGGTGAACATGGGCGCGGTAGCGCCGGCCATGGTGGTGTAACTGAAGCCGCCCAGCACCTCGGTGCGGCCGCCGCCGGTGGTGGCGATGAGGGTGTCGCCGCGCTCGGTCTTGTAGCCGAGGATCCAGGCGGTGCCGCCATCGTTGAGCAGATGCGTGCCCAGATTTTCGAGGTTGAGCTGACGTGCCCACAGGGTCCGTCCGTGCAGGGTCCAGCCGATGGTGGGATTGGCGCAATTGTCCTCGGCGAAGGCCGGGCCGCTGCCGGACAGCGCGCAGCTCCAGTTAATGCAGTGGCGGATGACCACGCCCCGGGAGCCATCGGCTTGCAGGCTGACCTGCTTTCCATAGCCGGAGCCGAGCTGCTCGAACCAGACCATGGGCGCGCCGTCGCTGCCGGCGACACGGAACATCGGGCCGCTGCCAGTGGCCTCCAGGTGGGCACGGCAGCCGATGATCCGCCGCACGTTGCCGCGCACCTCCACCGTGCCGTTGATGCGGTAGGATCCTTTCGGGAAATAGACCGTGGTTTTGCCGGCATCGATGGCCGCCTGCACTGCGGCGGTGTCGTCCCGCTTTTCCCAGTCCTCCTTGCCGATCGTCACCGCTTGCCAATCGGCAGGCGCATCCCAGGGCGCGTCGGGGGTCTCCTGCACCGGCAGGCCGAGGGATTTGCCGGGACCCGCGCCCAGGCTTACCGCGGTGCCGCTGATCCACTCTGCCACGACCGGTCCGGTGGCGCCGCCGGCGCGGTTGGTGATGGCCTGGCCATAGCCGCTGGTGGTCAGGTTACGCACATAGGCGGTGCCGCCGGCCACCAGCGCCGGCAGCTCTTTGGCCGGGCCGGTGCCAATAAGTTTCGCGTCGAGCAGCACCGTGTGCCCGCCCTTGAGGTGGATGGCCGGCACCTGATTACGGCTCTCCAGATCGCGGATCGCCAACGTCTCGCCCACTGATTGCAGGCCGAAGCGGTTCTGCTGACGCAAATGGATATGCTCTAGGGTCTGGCTGTTGATCGGGCTTGAGCATTGGATGCCGGCGTCGAAGCCCTGGACCGTGAGGTGGCTGACCAGCAGGGGGCCGTTCTCATTGCAGTTACCCAAGTGCAGGCCGGCCACGCCTTGGCCGTCGCCCGAGACGATGGTCACGTGCTCGATGCCGCCCTGATTATTGGCGGTGAATTGCAGGGCGGCGCAGCCCGGATTACCGGCGCCCGAATCGATGGTCAGGTGACTGACGCCGTTGGCAAAGCGCTGCGCCGGGTCGCCGCCGGTCCAGATCATGGCCTTGGTCACGCGCCGGTTGCCGAAGCCGGCCGCCTGATCGTCGAGGCGGATTACCGTGCCCGCTTCGCTCTGGCCCATAAGGATGGTGTTTTTGTATTCGTCTCCCCCTTTAACGCCCTTGGGCCAGTTCAGCGTGTCGGTGATGCGGTAGACACCATTGGGCAGCCAGATGATCGCGCCCTGGTTGGGATGGTCGTCCATGGCCCGCTGAATGGCTGCGGTGTCGTCCGTCTTGCCGTCGCCCGTCGCCTGATATGGCGGCTTACTGACGTCCACCACGCCGGCATCTGCCGGCCACACCATGTTCTCGCCGCCCGGCAGCACCGCGCCCTGGGCCAGGGGCTTATACGTGGTGCGGGGATACTGAACGGTGAAGGGCGGCGTCGGCGCCAGCACCTGGGAATCTTTGCCAGGGTCGGCCACGCGCACCCGGATCTCGCTGAGGCCAGACTGGCCGTCGCCGTGGTTGGCGGTGATCAGCAGGCGTAGAAAGCGCGCTGTTACCGGCTTGGCTAGGGCGATGGCTTGGCCCGAGTAGTCGTCGCCGCCCGTGCTCTGATCAAGGGTGAAGCGGCCGGCCTCGGTCAGGGACTGAGCGGTGGCACCCGCTTGTAGCGTAAACGCCTTCACGCCGCGCTGGGTGTAGCCCTGCTCGTTCCAGTTCCACACGTGCAGTCCGGTGACTTGGTAGGGGCGGCCCAGATCTAAAATCACGAACAGCCGTCCGGGTTTTCCCGCTTCATCACCATTGCTGCACCACATGGAGCCGCCATCGGCCCAGCGCGCGGAGCTGTGGGTGAACACGCCGTCGGCCTGCTCGATCAGGCCGCTGCCGTCGATGAGCATGTCCGGCGACGAGGCGTTGCTGGAGGGCGCGCTGATCGCTACTGGCGCGATGGTGCCGGCGGCGGTGACAGGCGCATCGCCAGCAGATAGTCCGGTGGCCAGCGCCAGGAGGCCGAGGGCGAAGGTGAGGGAGGAGTTGACGGCGGAATGGCGGGACATGCTGACCTCGTGCGGCGTCACGGTCGCTAGTCGGCGCGGCGGGCCACGGCGTAGGCAAGGTCTGTGGCGGCGGTGGATCAATGACCGGTGGTGGCAATCGACGACAGCCCGTCGCGTCCGGATGCGAGGGGATGGTTCAGTACGCCGTGCGGTGGCTTCGCGCGGCCAGGCCAGGGACCGCGCACACCTTTTTTTGATGACTCGAATTCCGGGCTCAGCGCGCCGCTCTAGTCGCGACCCGATCCAAGAACCGACGCGCCCCAGGCGGGCAGATCCAACTTGGTGGTGGCCGCGCCGGGATAAAGCAAGTCACGCATGGGTTCCGGCAAGCGCACCCGTTGGGCGATGCGGCCCCAGTTGAACAGGAACACTGCGTCGTTCCGGCGATGGGCGGTCAGTGGCGCCGGCAGGCCAGCCAGGACTGGTTGTAGGTTGGCCTGTTCGGCGAGCCGCTCGATCAGGGTGTCGATCAGCGCGGGCGCGCCGCGGGTGCCGAGGTAATAGGCCCAGCCGGCACCATGTTTCCGGCGGGTCAGCGCGGGACGCCCGGCGTACCAAGTACCGGCATAGGTGGCGAGCACCTCGCAGTCTTCGGCGTGCAGCAATTCGCAGATGCCGCCGCCCGCCTGGGTTCCGAGGCGCAGGGGATCAGCTGGGGCAGGCTCGAGAGTGATCGCACCGTCGTCGCAGGCTTCGGTCTCTTCAGCCCAGACGCCGAGGAGGCCACGAAGAGGCCCGGGCTGACCGCCGCTGAAGGCGAGGTCGTAGTGGTCGACGACGCCGCAGGGAGCGGTGCAGAGCAGGATGCCGCCGGCAGCGACGAAGGCGGTCAGGCGCTCTGCCATGCCAGGGCGCAGCATGTAGAGGACGGGCGCGATGAGCAGGCGGCGCTGCCCAAAGGGGATGTTGGCGCCGATGACGTCGCACCCGATCGAGCGCCGCCAGAGCGGGAGGTAATGCTGCAAGCAGGTGCCCGGATAATCCTTGTCGGCGTTGCGCGAGTGCTTCCACAGGTCCTGGTGCCAGCGCACCTCCCAATCGTAGAGCAGCGCCGCCTGGTTGCGCACCCGCGTTCCGGCCAGTGGCGCCAGCAGCGCGAGATCTTGCGACAGCCCGGCGACCTCGCGGAAGACCCGGGTGTGCTCGTGACCGACGTGATCGACGACCGCCCCGTGGAAGGCCTCGGCGGAGCCACGGCTCTTGCGCCACTGGAAGTAGGCCACCGCATCGGCGCCGTGGGCCACCGCTTGCAGCCCGGCCAGCCGGTTCACGCCCGGCTCCTTCAGATGCGAAACTTGTCGCCAGTTGATACTGCTCGGGCTCGACTCCATGAGCAGCCAGGGCTGGCCGTCTTTCAGGCCGCGATTGAGGTCGTGGAGGAAGGCCGTCTCGCTCGCGACCAGGGCGTCGTCGGCCAGGCCAAAGGCCGGGCGCAGCATATCGGCGTTGTTGCTGCAACGCGTGCGGCCATGCCAGTCAGGGTAGGCGTCCCAGCCGATGACGTCGCAGACCGCCGCCATGCGCGCCGGATCGAGCTCTTCGTGAAAGCCCATCAGGTTTGTGGTCACCGGACGATCGCTGTGCGGCCGCAGCGCTGCCACTTCGGCGGCCATGAAGTCCGCAGTCTGGTCGCAGACAAAACGCTTCCAGTCCACGTGCAGGCCGGACACCGTCTGGTCGATGCAGGTCACTTGGTCGAAGCGGTCGTAGTTATGACTCCAGAAGCGGCTCCACCACGCGCGGTTCATCGCCGCGACGTTGCCATACTTGCGCTCCAGCCAGGCGTGAAAGGCCGCATAGCACAGCGGGCAGTAGCAGCAGCCGCTGTATTCATTGCTGATATGCCACAGGGTGACCGCGGGATGTTGGCCGAAGCGTTGCGCCAAGCGCCCATTGATCGCGGCCACCTTGCGGCGGTAAATCGGCGAGGTCAGGCAGTGGTTGTGTCTGTTCTGCTGCGCTTCGCGCTGCCCGTCGGCGCGGCAGCGCCGCACTTCAGGCTGAGCAAGGGCCAGCCAGTTGGGTTTGGCCCCGCTTGGGGTGGCAAGCCAGACCGAGACCCCGGTCTGGTGCAGGCGATCAAGGATCGTTGCCATCCAGTCGAGGTCATAGACGCCATCGGCGCTTTCCAGGCGACTCCATGAGAAGATGCCCAGCGCCACCCCGTTGATCCCGGCCAGGCGCATCAGCCTGAGGTCTTCGTCCCAGATCCCGGGGACGTCTTCCCATTGCTCGGGGTTGTAGTCGCAGCCGTGGATCAGGCCGTGGCCGCCGAGGATGTTGGGCATGAGGATTCCAATTGCGTAGAGGTTGGCTCGCGCGTCGTCGTCGCCAGCGTTGGTGCTGCCCTGCTGTCCCTGCCCGCTGCAGAGGCGGCTCTGCCGCTAGTGGGCCGCTGCCTGGCTGAAAAGAGCATCTCCGCTGCCGTCGCAGGTCGCGCCGAAGGAGACGTGCTTCCATGCTTTCCAAGCGGCCGGATCGCTCAGCCGGATGCCGCCGGGGCCGATGTCGTCGAAGTGGACACCGTCGAGGTCGTAAGTGCCAAGCAGACCCAGGACCAGCCGCGGCTTGCCGCCCCGCTTGGTCAAACCCGCGCTGGTCTGGCCGTGCCAACGCAGCACCAGTCGGGCCTTGGTGGGATCGCTGCTGAAGACCTTGAGCGTGACCGCGTCGCCGCGCGGCCGCAGCAGCATGCTCATGTGTTTGTCGTCCTCGACTGCGCTTAGGCCCAGCACAGCGTCCGCACTCAGTGGGCGCTCGGGGGTGCCGGCCTGGATATGCAGACTGGCACCCCATTCGTGGTTGGAGAGATCGACGCGTAGATCGTCCGGACCCTGGAAGCCGTTGTGATCGCGCAGAAAGGTGGAACCGCTGAGCAACACCAGGTCGCCATGCCCTCCGGGGGAGCCGGGAGTGCCCCAGGTCCCATAGGTGAACGTGGCGCCGGTGCCGATGATGAACTGGCTGGCGCCGTAGCGGCCCGTGGCGTTATTGACGGTAGGATCGTAGAACACCCATGAGCCCTGGACATGGACGGTGCCTAAGACTTCCACCGTGCAGGGCTCGCCGATATACCCTTTGCGGACCATCAGGTCGGCCAATTGCATACCGGCTGGCGGCGGCACCAGATGCCCATCGGCGCCAGTCGTCCAGGGATTGTCATCACGCAGAAAGCTGTGGTTGCAGCCTTCGAGCATCAGCCCGGCTTCAGTCAGCAGCAGGCGGCCGCCCGGCTGTACCCAGATATTACCGTGGACGATGGCCTGGTGGCTGCGCAGGCCGGCGTTGCGGCCAATGGTCAGATGACGGGCCGAGACGTTGTAGGTGGTGGCATCGCCCACGGTGTAGGTGTTGGCGGCTTCGGGCAGCAGCACATCGCAGAGGCGGTCAGGGGCGCTGGCCGCGGGCTTGCCATTTTCCAGCCAATTGGCGGCGAGCCCCGGATCACCGCCTTGACCGGGTTTCGCCCAGGTGAGCTGACGGGCCGCGTCCCAGACCTGGGACGCGTAGAGCGCCTTTCCGGCAGCCGCCGGCGGGGCAGCGTCCCCCGCCTCAGGCTTGGCCTTCTTTTTGGCCACGGACACGGCCTTGGCGACGGCGTAGAGGTCCGCGGGTTCAGCGCCGCAGTTGGCGCCGAACGTCACGTTCTTCCAGGCGTCCTTCTGCGCCACATCGGCGAGCTGAATGCCACACCGGTCTACGTCCATGAACA
>JBBROQ010000004.1:0-41330 GCA_038229115.1 Planctomycetota bacterium
CCCCACTGGTTGTCGTCATCGACATACAGGTCGCCGCCGCTGTCGGCCGGTTCAACCGCGCTGCGCAGCGTGGCGACCTCGACGTTCTTGTGCCCGAAGAACACATGAACGAGGCGAAAGCGCCGGCCGACCACGCGGCTATTGCGAAACAGCCGGCGTAAATCGTGCGGACGCGCGTCGGTAGCGACGTCGAAGTCTTTTGGTTTGCGCCCCATCAGCAGGTCGCGCACCGCGCCGCCGACTAGATAGCTTTCGTAGCCGGCGTCTTTCAGTTTGTAGAGCACACGCAACGTATCGGGGTCGATGTCCTTGCGTGAGATGGGATGATGGTCGCGGGGGATGATTCTCGGGTCAGTCATGTTCCGGGCTCGTCGGCCACGCGGCGGCACCCTGATGCAGAGATCGGGCGCGGCTGCCGCGGGCGGGCTGGTGAAGGGAGGACAGTAGAGACGCGGCCGGCGATGGGAAACGCCAAACCAGCGACGTGCGCTGTGGGTGGTGCGGCGGCGGGTTCAGAAATCGCGGGCGACGATGAAATCGGCCAGGGTTTCGAGCCGTTCGCGCGCCAAGCCCGGCGCAAAAGTCTGCAAATGCGCTTTGGCCTTCGCCACATGCGCGCGCGCGGTGTCGACCGCCGATTGCACTGCGCCACTGCCGGTAACCAAGTCGCGTACGCGCGTGACGTCCTCAGGCGAGGCCACCGATACCAGCAGCCGCTCGTATTCGGCGCGCTGCGCGCCGGCACGTTCCAGTAGTCGTATGATCGGCAGCGTCAGACGTCCGCGCTCGATGTCGGTCGACAACGTCTTGCCGACTTTTTGCGGATCGCCGGTAAAATCCAGGCAATCGTCAACAATCTGAAAGGCCATGCCGCACGCGCGGCCATAACCGGCGGCGGCCGCGCGTTGCGCCGAGCTGCCATGCACGGCGCCGAGTTCACCGGCGAGTTCGGTCAGCGCCGCGGTCTTGGCGTAGATGATGCGGTCGTATTCGGCTTCGCTGAGACTGACGTCTTTGGCTGCGCACTGTTGGTGCAGTTCGCCGCGGCACATGACGTTGGTGATCTCGGTCAGGCGCTGCATCGATTCGGGATCGCGTAGCCGCGCGACCAAACTGAAGGCGTGGGTATAAAAATAATCACCCAGCAACACTGAGGTGGTATTGCCGAAGCGCACATGCGCAGTTGGTTGGCTGCGCCGGGTATCGGCGTCGTCGATCAGGTCGTCGTGAATCAGGGTGGCGGTGTGGATCATTTCCAGCGCCGCGCCCAAACGATGATGCGTGTCGGTGACGCCGCCGACACATTCCGCGACCAGCATCACCAACGCCGGACGCAGCATTTTTCCGTGAAATTGGCCGAGCGCGTCGATCAAATGGTTGACGCGCAGTTCGTCACTAACCAGGGCCGCGGTCATGTGCCGTTCAACCGCAGCGAAATGCGAGGTGAGTCCGGCGAACGCCTCGATCATGGCGTTAATGGACGGACATCGCCGTTCATTCGCCTGGGACGTCGCTTTCGAGCGCCGCCTGCGGTCGGGGCGCGGCCGGATTAATGTTCTTGGCGATGTCCTGCAGGGTGCGGCCGAGCGCTTCGACGCTGACCGGTTTGCGGATGCACGACACAATCTGCGGATTCAGACGTGCTAGTTCCTCGACGCGGTCGAACGGTTCATAGGCGCTGACCACGATCACGCGGGCGTCGGCGAGTTCCGGCCGGCGCAGCAGTTCTTGAAGCACTGCGAAGCCGTCCATGCCCGGCATCATGATGTCGAGCAGCATAATGTGCGGTTGAATGGTGCCGACCGCGATGCAGGTATCGACGCCATTGACGGCTTCATGGATGGCGGATTCGGGCAGATATTTTTCCGTGACCTTGCGCAGCAGCAGGACCACGTCGGGGTGGTCATCGGCAATCAGGACGTTGATGCGGTTGCCCACCGGTTTGCGTTTCACGCCGCCGGCGAGCACGTCGGGCATGCCGAATTGGCGGCAGAAATCCTGCAAATCTGCCGGCGTCACGCGGAAGTGGCCGCTGGGCAGGCTGTACGCCTTCAGGTGTCCGCCGATGATCCACCGATACACGGTGGTTCTGCTGACATTGCAGCGTTTCGCGACTTTGCCGAGGCTGAGATGTTCGTCGAGGCTCATGGAGGTTCCGCTTTGCCAGAGGCTTGTATTAGCGGCGACTGGTGCCGCAAGCTGTGCAAACGTTGCCCAGCGTGAGGGCTGCTTGCCGACCTGGCTGCACGGATGCACGTGGGGCCGAAGCCGTGGCGCGGTGGCGAGACCCAGTCATCGCCATAGCGTCCCGCGCGTGCGCATTCTGATCGTTCGCCTGGGTGCCTTTGGCGACATCGTGCACACGCTGCCGTTGGCCGCCGATTTGGCGGCGGCCGGGCATGAGGTGCATTGGTTGTGCGAAGATCGTTGGGCGGTGCTGCTGCGCGGCAGTGCGGCGGTTACGCAGGTGCATGAACTGCCGCGACGCGTGCTGCGCTCGACGGTGGGTTGGGGGCCAAAGTGGCGCGTGTTTCGGCAGCTGCTGCGGCAGTTGCGCCGGGCGCGTTTTGAGCTGGTGATTGACGCCCAAGGCCTGGCTAAAAGCGCGGTTTTTTCGGCATTTTGTGGTGCATCACGACGCATCGGCCATCAACTGCCGCGGGCGCGCGAGGGCAGTTGGCTGATCAGCCATATGCGCACGCCGGCCAATGCCACACATGTGATTGATCAACAACGTGCGCTTGGCCTCCCGTTGTTACAGGGGGGCGCGCACGGTCCGTGGCGCTTTCCGCTGCCGGCGTGGACGGCGGAACATGTCTGGGCGCAGGCGTGGCTGCGCGCGCGCGGTTTGCATCAGCCCTGGGTTTTGAATGTCGGTGCCGGTTGGCCGACAAAGGTTTGGCCACCGGCGCGGCAGGTCGCGTTTGCGCGGCTGTGCCAGGCCCGCGGCGTGATGCTGTTGGTGGTGTGGGGCAACGCCGCCGAGCACGCCATCGCCGAGCAAATCGTGCGCGAATCTGGGCACGGTGCGGTGGCCCCGGATACCACCATTCCGCAATTGGCCGGGCTGTTGGCCGGCGCCGCGGTGGTGGTCAGCGGCGACACCGGGCCGCTGCATTTGGCGTTGGCCGTGGGCACGCCCGCGGTCGGGTTGTTCGGGCCGGTGCCGGCCGAGCGCAACGGCCCACGCGGCCGCTCTTATCGCACCTTGCAAGCGCCCGGCGCGGCGTGGGAACGTCGTGATGTCAGCAAGGTCGACATGGGCGCGATCAGCGCGATGCAGGTGGTCGAGGCCGCGGCAGCGGTGGCGCGTTAAGTGGCGGTCGGACGTTGCCTCGACCGTCCGCGGTCGACAGTCCGGTCATGTGGCGGATCACCGTTGAGGCGGATGGAATACGGTTGGCCGCTGCTGCGGCACCGGCAGATCCCTTGCCGATCGATCAGCGGCTGAACGCGTTGGAGCGCGACATTGCGCAATTTCCCGCGGCGTTGTGGTTGATCGATGCGAGTTCGATCCCGCTGTTGAGTTCGGAGGCGATTGCAATCCTGATCGGAATCTCGCGTACGATCAGCACCAATGGCGGGCGCTTAGTGTTGGCGCGGCCGACTGCGTCGGTGGCGGCGGTGTTACGTGCGACGCGGCTGACCCGGCTGTTGCCGCTGATGCCGGATTTTGATGCGGCGCGTCAAGCGCTGCGCGCGCTGACCAGTACGAACTGAACGATGGCGCTGCTGCTGCAACCGGGTCTGCGGCCGTGGCCGGCGTGGTTGCGGCGCAGCGCTGGGTTAGGGGCGTTGGTGATGACGGTGCTGCTGGTCGGGATCGCGGCGCGGCCCTCGCAGGCGGTGCCGCAGTTACTGCTTAGCGGCCCCGGCCATGATCTGGAATACGCGCGCGCGGCGACTCGACTGATCGGTCAGGCC
The DNA here is from genome assembly GCA_038229115.1 of Planctomycetota bacterium. GTDB lineage: Bacteria > Planctomycetota > UBA11346 > UBA11346 > UBA11346 > JBBROQ01. The sequence goes on from JBBROQ010000004.1 coordinate 3,925, forward strand.
CGGACGCGGGTGTGGCTGATCATGTTCGTGATCCGACCCGGTGATGAGCGCACGGTCGGCGCGCTGTTGGACGCGTTGGCTGCGGCGCACACGCGCGGCGTGGACGTGCGCGTGTGCATGGATTTGGGTCGCGACCGCATGACCGGCGACATCGAAGAAAAACACACTGCGCCGTTGGCATGGCTGCGCGCGCACGGCATTCATGCGATCACCGACGAAGATGATCGCACCACCCATGCAAAAGTGCTGCTGATCGATTCACGTTGGGCGATCGTGGGTTCGCACAATTGGACCAGCAGCGCCTTAACCCGGAATCGCGAGGCGTCGCTGTTGATCGATGCGCCGACTTTGGTGCGCGAACTGGAAACGTTCTGCCTTGGCATCCCTGGTTGGGAACCGACGCCCTCGGTGCGCTAAGAAAGCTTTTTTAAACCGATATTTTTAACCGTTTTTATCAGCGAAAACCATGCGCCCGTTCGCGGTGGCATGGATGCGCAGCACGGTGCAGGCGACGTTTTTGCCAAGGTCGTCCGCAGCGCCATTGACCACCACCAAGCTACCATCGTCCAGGTGCCCAACGCCCTGCGCCCGGCCTTCACCGAGTTTTTCGATGATGACGTTTAGCACTTCGCCCGGCTTCACCGTCGGTGCTAGCGCCGCGGTCAGCACTGACAGGTCGATCACGGCCACGCCCTGCGCCGCTGCTCTACGCGCTAACAGCGCATCGGCGGTGATCAGGCGTCCGCCTTCAAGCCGCGCCAAGCGCAGCAGCTTGTCATCCAGATCGGTGGCACCGGGCAGGTCGCTCTCGTCGATGTCGAGATTGGGCCGGCCCAGCGCGCGCAATTCGGCCAATGCGCCCAAGGCCCGACGCGCGCGCACGGTGCGCGCCGCGTCGCCGGATTGGGCCTCGTCCTCCCAAAACAGCAGCACACTGCGATGCACCAGCAGTCTTCCAGGCAACAACCCCGACTGCACCACGCCCAATAACCGGCCATCGGACAGCAGCCGTGCGTCCAACACTCCCGCGCCGCCTTCGGCGCGTTCGGCGCGCAGTTCCACGAACGGGATCACCAAGCGCACGCGATCGACGCTGCGCAACACCGTCATCAGCACCAGATACGTGGTCAGCAGCGCGATCGGCGCGTCCAGATTCCGATACAGATTCTCGTCCTGCAGCACCAAGCGCAGCACCGACAGAATCAGATACGACAGGGCTAAGCCGCCGCCAAGGCCGATCAGGAACGCCACCAAACTGCGGGTAAAATGCCGGCGGAAGGCCTGCTCGGCCGCGATCAACGTGACCGCCACGCCAAAGCCGATCACCGCCGCCGTCCACCACGGCATCGAACCTTCGAAGGCTTCTTTATAAAAATATTGGCCGCTCTTATTGGCGATGAACACCGCCAGGATCACGAACACCACGCGCAGTAGATGGATCAGCATCATTCGCCTCGTGCTGCTTTCACTGCATGGCTGACGCCGCCGAAAAACGGCTGCCAGCGCACGCCAGAAAAACCGGTTTTGGTTAACGCGTCGGTCGCGTCGGTGGTCGACAGGAATCCTTTAATGCTCTCATTCAGGTAGCGATACGCCGACGCGTCGCCAGCCAGCAATCCGCCGATCGCGGGAAAAACGAAGCGGCCAAACGTGCCGTAGAACAGTTTCGGCCACCACCCATCAGGGCGGAAAAATTCCAGGATCAAAAGCTGTCCACCTGGCTTCAGTACCCGGTATAATTCGCGCAGGCTGGCTTCGGGATCACCGAAGTTGCGCCAGCCGTACGCGACCAACGCGGCATCAAACGCACCGTCGGCATACGGTAGCCGCAAGGCATCGCCGACCGCGGCGCTTACCGCTTTGCCGGCGCGTTTATCCGCCCCCGCGTGCAACATTGGCGCGCAGAAATCGCAGCCATGCACGCGCACCGCTTTGCCCTCGTCCAGGCTTTGCAGTGCCAGATCGAAAGTGCCGCAGGCCAGATCCAAAATGGTTTGCGGCTTGCCATCCAGCAGCGTTAACGCCTTGCGCCGCCAAACCACATCACGCCGCGCAGACAACACCCGATTGAGCAGGTCGTAGCGCGGCGCAATGCGCCCGAACAGATGCTTGACGGCTTCGCTCATGGGTGGCTCTCACTGCGCGCTAACGGCGGCGACGTGGATGCTGGCTGACGGCCGTCGCTGCCAAGGGCGCGGCAGCGCCTGCGTTCCACGGCTCGGCGGTAGAGGGGTAAGCGCGTCTTGACGTCTTTGTCCGGAACGGGTACCCACGGTCGCGGAAGTCCTCCAACCCTCATCCATCCGCACCAAGGAAACGCCTCATGCGTATCAAGATCCTCTCGTTGACCGCCATCGCCTTCTTGGCCACCGGCTCGCTCGCGGCTGAAACCGTACGCGACAACGTCGGCATCGGTCTGGGCACCATCATTTTTCAGGGCAAAGACGGCCTGCTGTCGCAGATCTGCGCCGCGACCACCAACGGTAGCTTCGGCAACCAGACCTTCGCCATCACCTCGGGCACGCTCGATGCCAAGCCGTACGACGGTCTGGCTTCGCGCCGCAAAATGCTCAACGACTTCGTCGCCAGCAACATGGACGTGCTCGCACGCGACATGGCCGCCGGTTCGGGCGAAAGCGTCGATGCTTTGGCCGAGCTGATGAGCGTCCCCGCTGCCGATCGCACCGCGTTCGCACAGAAGCTGCAGACCAACTTCGGCAGCATCTATACCAGCACCGCGGTGACCAACACCCAGGTGGTCGAGAACATTGGTAAGGTCGTCGGCCAGGCCTGATCCGTGCTTCGATCGATTGATCCTGCGAGCGGCGCCGAAAGGCGCCGCTCGTTGTTTGTAGGCGGATTTCTCCGCGTTTTGGCCTGCGGCATGACGGGCGTCATCGGCGCCGTTGCGGCCGATCCGCAGCAGTCCGCGTCGACGGTCGGGATCCCGTTGTTGGCCGGGTTGATCGCGCGCGCCGATGTTCTGCGCCTGCATGAACAACCGCAGTGGCAGGCGCTGCTGCATCTCGGCTCGGGCTGGTCGGGCACCGTCAGTCGGGTTGATGATCCGCGCTTCTTCCTCGCGGTATCGGGTAAATATGACGCGCAGTCCGAGCTGCATGCGGACCTCGCGGCGTTCATCGATCCGCTCGCCGCGCCGGATGCGGTGCGGCGTTTTCCGGCGCGCTTTGAATGGCTGTGTGCGCAACTTGGGGTGGATCGCGCATGCCTGCCGGTGCGTGAAAACGCCGAGTTCGAAGCGATCCTCAAGGAACTTGCGCCACGCGGCGCCGCGCTGGTGTTTCCGTCGGCATTCCTCAGCCAACCAGCGTCGATGTTTGGGCACACGCTGCTGATCGTGCATAGTGGTTTCAAAAACGCGCTGCTCAGCCAAGCGGTGAACTACGCCGCGGTGACGCTGGAAAAAAACGGCATGGTGTTTGCCTTCAAAGGCATTTTTGGCTTGTATCCCGGCTTCTACAGCCTGATGCCGTACTATCAAAAAGTGCAGGAATACACTGACCTCGATCAGCGCGACATCTGGGAATACGAACTCGATTTCACCGACGCCGAACTGCGCGGGCTGCTGCTGCATGTGTGGGAACTGCGCGGCGTGTTCACCGACTACTATTTCTTTGACGAGAACTGCTCGTTCAACTTGCTGTATCTGTTGGACGCCGCGCGGCCCGACATGCGCCTGCATGAACACACCGCGCCGTGGGTGATCCCGCTCGATACGGTGAAGTTGATCGAGCAGCAGAAGCTCCTGCGTGAAGCGATCTATCGTCCAAGCCGGACCACGCGCGTGCGGCATTTGGCGTCTCGATTGCCGGCTGAATCCGTGGCCGAGGCGCGGGCGTTGGCGCGAGGGTCGGTGACGGTTGCGACTGGGACGCAGGATATCCAGGCGCGCACGCTGGATCTGGCGGCGGCGTATCTGCAATCGCTGCGCGGGCGCGAAGTGATCGCGCAGGCCGAGTATCAACCGCGGTTGCTGGCACTATTAAATGCGCGCAGTCGTTTGGGTCTGCCGCCAACGCGCGAGGCTGCGGATCCGCCGCTGCCACCGGCACGGCCAGATCGCGGCCATCCGTCGGCGCGTCTGTCGATTGGTGGTGGTGCGCAGCGCGATGGCGGTTTTGCCGAGGTCGGCATCCGTCCCGCCTATCACGATCTACGCGATCCTTCCGCCGGATTTCTGCCCGGTTCGCAGATCGAATTCGCCAATATCGTGCTGCGCTGGTACGAACACGAGCAGCGCGTGGTGCTGCATCGTTTCGATGTCGTCGACCTGAAAAGCTTTGCCGCGGTCGATCGTTTTTATCAGCCAGTGTCGTGGGAAGTCGGCGGCGGCTTGCTGCGCGAACGCACTGGCGACGACGGCCGCGGGCGTACGCACGCATATCTGGCCGGCGGTGCGGGCCTGAGCGCGATGCCGTGGCCGGGCGCATTAGCGACGCTGCTGATCGACGGCGACATCCGCGTGATTCAAGGTCGGTCGCCGCACTATGCGGTGGGTTTGGGCCCGGTGGCGACGGTACTGGTGCCGGTCAACCAACGCGTGCTGCTGACCCCGTACGGAAAACTCACGCGCTTTGCGCTTGGCGATACCGCGACCAATTACGGTTTCGGCGTAGGCGCGCGGGCGACGCTCGGCGGACGGCTGGCGCTTAGCGGCGAGGTCGGCGCCGGCCGCACCTGGGGCTATGCCAACGTCGAAGGCACGCTGCGGCTGAACTGGTTTTTCTAAGTCATCTGCCGCGGATTTCTGCGCGTAGGCGTTGACGCGCAGCGCGCAGGGACGGACAACGCCGACATGGAACAGTGGTCGATCCTCATCAACAAGGAGTACCTGAAGTTCTCCTGCGCGCATTTCCTGATCTTCCCGGATGGGTCGAAGGAACGCCTGCATGGGCACAATTATCAGGTCACCTGCGAGATCGACGGCAGCCTGTCACGCTTTGGACTAGTGATCGATTTCAAGCTGGTGAAACCGATCATTCGTGCGCTGTGCGACGAACTGGATGAGCACTGGCTGATCCCCGGCCAACATCACGAACTTACCTATCGCCATCGCGACGACGGCCACACCGAAGTGACGTATCGCGACTGCCGCTACTTGGCCCCGACCGGCGACGTGATCGTCCTGCCCATCACCAATGTGTCGGCCGAGAATTTCGCCGCCTGGTTGGGCCGTAGTTTGTATCGGAAATTACAGGAGCAGTTCGGCCCGCTGAGCGTCCGTCGTTTGCGCCTGTCCGTGTCGGAGACCAGCGGCCAATCGGGCGTGTACACGTACAGCGACGATTGAGCGTGCGGCTCTGCTTTTTTATGGCCGCGGTCCGGTGCGCGTTTCGACCCACGCGTCGGTGCCATAGCGCAGATCTTTGAGGTGGTGCTGCGCAGCGAGCTCGACCTCGGTCGGAATGTCTTCCACAAAGTCGGCGCCGAGAGCCCGTGCGAACGCGGTGCGCAGCACCTGCGCCGCAGTTATGGCATCGACACCGCATCCGGCCACCGTCGCGCCGTCCCATGGATTCGACGCCAGTTTCAGGCTGCCATGAATCAGCACGCGATCGCCACGCGCGCGCGCCGCGCTGCCCAAGGCCTTGCCCGTGCCGGCCATTAAGTCGTCGGCGGCGGGACTGGCGAAACAACGGACCTCCTGCGCATACCTGCGATCGCCGACACTCTCAGGCTGTAAGGCGACCTGCGCTTGATGCGCCATCAGTGCCGCCGCGACCGCGCCATGCAGCAGGGGATACAAATCGCGCGCGCGCGTCGGCCAGCCATCGCGGCCCAGCACGCCGACCAGCGCATAGGTGACCTCGTGCTCATGCCAGATCGCGCCGCCGCCGGTGATCCGCCGTACCAGCGGCATGCCTGAGCGCGAGGTTGGCAGCGCTGCGCGCACTGCGGCCGCGTCCTGAAAATAGCCCAATGACACCGTTGCTGGTGCCCATGTATAAAGCCGCAACGTCGGCGCGGCGGCGGTTTCCAACAACGCTTCGTCCCACGCCATCTGCGTCGGGCCGTCAGCGGTCAGTAGCGGAAAAATTCGAAGCGAGCGCATTCCGGTGGGCGTTGTGTTCGCCCTCGCCAGGGCTACAAGCCGCAGTCTTACACGCTGGCGACAACAGGCGTCACCGCAGGAGCATCCATGACAAAAGACGTGATTTTCGCAGGGCTCATGGCGGTTGGCTGCCTAGCTTTGGTACTGGTGGCGATCCTGGCCCAACCCACGGCGAAGAGGGACCAGTCCTTAAACATTGCCGAAGCGCCAATCGCGCCGGGGCAGCCCGACTCATTCACGTCGCCGATCCTGCAGAATTCTGACGGCGGCTTTCCGGTCCCGCCGGCACCTGCTCCGATGACCATGCCAGTTCTGCCGGTGTCCGGTCCGGTGGTCACGCCGCATCTGCCGCTCGGTCCCTTGCCGAGTCCGATTGCCCCAACGCCAGAACCGACGCCGATCGTCACCGCCGTCACCGGTGCGCAGACGCATGTGGTCGCGGAGGGCGAAACTCTGGGGGAAATCAGCCAGCACTACTACGGCACGTCCAAGCAGTGGAAGGCGATCCAGAAAGCGAATGCCGGTGTCGATCCAAGCAATCTGCAGAAGGGCACGAAGCTTACCATTCCGCCGTTGGAAAAGACCGAAGCCGCACCTGCGCCCGTTGCCGGCCCGGGCGAGCGCACCTACACGCTTAAAAGCGGGGATACTTATTACACCGTCGCCAAAGCCCAACTGGGCAACGCCAGCCGTTGGAATGAGCTCTTAAAACTTAACGGCATTCCGGCCGAAGAACTGCGTCCAGGCCGCGTGATCAAACTGCCGGCGAAAGCCAATGCGGTGGTGGCGGTCGCGCCAGAAGCGCCGGTCGCCGGCAATGTGCATGTGGTCGGCAGCGGTGACACCCTGGCCGAAATCAGCCAGAAGCACTACGGCACCACCAAGCGCTGGAAGGAAATCCTGAAGGCCAATCCTGGCATCGATCCCGAAGGCCTGAAAGTTGGGCAGAAGGTCGTGCTGCCCGACCTGCCCGCGAATACCGCGGTCGAAAAGCCCGCACCAGCCAGCGACGATGGCGCAACCTACACCGTTAAGGCCAACGACACCTTTCAGGTGATTGCGCAAAGTCAGCTCGGCGACGGCAAGCAGTGGAAAAAGATCCAGGCGTTGAATCCCGGCGTCGAATCGTCGAACCTGCGCATCGGCCAGAAGCTGAAAATGCCGGCTAAAACCGACAAAAAATCAGCGTCGGGCGACGCCGCACCGGTGCCTGAACGCTTAACGCCGCAGCCGAATATTCCCGCTCCCGCACCGACCACGCCGCTGTTTCCGACCGCCGGCCCCGCGCCCGGTCGCGTGCCGGTGATTGCGCCCGGCGTGCCGGCACCGCGGTTGCCGAGTGCTCCGTCCGGCCTGCGGCCGGAGGACTTCCCGTCGCATTAAGCGGAACGCGCGCATCCGGTCGAGGTGGTGCGGATGACGGTCGTGGGGTAGGCTCACCGCACGATGGCAACCGCTACCGACGGACGGCTGGCTGATCTGCACACCATTATGGCGGTGGCGCGCGCGCTCGGCAGCGAGCGCGATCTCGATCGTCTGCTCGATCGCATTTTGGCTGCAGTCACGGATCTGGTGCAGGCTGATCGCGCCAGTTTGTTCCTGATCGATCACGACCGGCACGAACTGTGGACCAGCATCGCGCAAGGCGCGGGCGTCGGGCGTATCACGGTGGCGTTGGGTGAAGGCATTGCTGGCAGCGTCGCCGCCAGCGGCCGCGCGATCAATATTCCAGCGGCCTACGATGATCCGCGCTTCAATCCGGAACACGATCAGCGCAGCGGCTATCGCACACGCGCGATCCTGGCCATGCCGCTGACCAATCACACCGATCAGGTGGTGGGCGTGATTCAGGTGCTGAACAAGCGCGGAAATCAGCCGTTTTCTACCTATGATGAACAGCTGTTGAGCGCGTTGTGTGCGCAAGCCGGCGTGGCCATCGACAATGCACAATTGATCGGTCGCGATTTGGAGCGGCAGCGCTTAGCCCGCGACATGGAACTGGCGCGTCAGATCCAACTGAGCCTGCTGCCGACCGCGGCGCCCGAAGGTATGGGTTGGCGCATCGCCTCGTTCAGTCGTTCCTGCGATGACACTGGCGGCGACTACCACGACTTCCTACCCCGCGCCGACGGCGACGGCCTGGATCTGGTGATCGGCGATGTCAGCGGTCATGGCATCGGCGCGGCGCTGTTGATGAGCTCGGCCCGCGCCAGTCTGCGCGCGTTGCACGCATTCGCCCCGGATCCGGCGGCGTTGATCGGGCACCTGAATCGACTGTTGGAAGCTGACATGGCCGACGACGCGTTTATGTCGCTGGCGCTGGTGCGCCTGGGCCGCGATGGCGCGTGCCGCTATGTCGCCGCCGGACACGAAGCGCCGCTGATCTGGCGCAACGAAGGCGCGGCCTGCGAAGAGCATCCATCCGGCGGCCTGCCCTTAGGCATGCTGGCCGAGACGGGGTACGACGCGACCGTGATCGCGCCGCTGGCGCGCGGCGATTTGCTGATCGTGATGACCGATGGCATCTTCGAAGCACAAGGCGCCGGTGGCGTCTGCCTGGGTCTAGACCGAGTGCGCAGCCAGATCGCGCATTACGCCGCGCGCGGTGCGCAGGCGGTGTGCGATGGCGTGATCGCAGGCGTCCTCGCGCATCTTGGCGGCGACAATCCGCATGATGACATGACTTTGGTCGTGGCGGAAAAGCTGTGAAAAAACCGTGAAAAACCTACGCATTCTTCCGGGCGAACCGCCGCCGCTGCATGATTTGGTACTGACGCGTACTTGGCCGTCGCGGCTGGATCTGAAGACCGAGATCATGGATACGATCATCAACAGTCTGCGTCCGCGCGGCGTGCTCTCCGAGGGCGATGAGCAATGGCTGACGCTGTGTCTCGATGAGGCCGTGGTCAACGCCATGTTGCACGGCAACGAGGGCGATCCCGGATTGTCGGTGCGGGTCGAAGTCGCGGCCGACGCGCAGAGTTGGACCATTTGCATCCACGATCAGGGCGAGGGGTTTTCGGCCGATGCGATCCCCGATGTCACCGATCCCGCCAGCCTGCTGCTCGAACATGGACGCGGCATCCGCATCATGCGCGAATGGCTGACCGATTTGGTGTATTATCGGGGTGGCGCGACCATCTCGATGCACCGCAGAGCGTCTTCACCCGAAAGCGTTGCCGACCGCAGCGACCAGGAATCCTGACCATGCCCAGCGAATTTCTGAACGTCCAAGCTTACGAAAACATCGTGCTCGCACAGATCACGAAAGAGCGCCTGTTGGACGCACCGACGATCAACACCCTGGCGCAGGAACTGACGTTGCTGCTCGACCGCTATCCAAAGATCAGCCTGGTCCTAGATCTGGCCGCCGTGGATTATCTGTCCTCGGCCATGCTGGGGAAAATCGTCGCGCTGTACAAAGGCGTGAAGACCAACAAAGGCCGGATGGCGATGGCCGGTGTGAAACCAGCGTTGATGCCGCTCTTCAAAGTCACGCAGTTGGACAAGCTGATGGAGTTCTTCCCGGAAGCGAAGGACGCGATCTTTCTGTATAAGCGCAAGCCGCTGTAAGCACGCTGCCGCCGGCGGTTCCTATTCAGGCCGCTGACCCGGCCGCGTGGCCTGACGCCCATGCCCACTGGAAATTGTAGCCGCCCAGCCATCCGGTGACGTCCACTACTTCGCCGATGAAATGCAGGCCCGGCACATCGCGCGCAGCCATGGTCTGTGAGGACAAATCGCGCGTGTCGACGCCGCCGCGGGTGACTTCGGCTTTGCGATAGCCTTCGGTGCCGGCGGGCCGCACTTGCCAACGGTGGAAGCCATCGGCCAGCGCAGTGACGACGGCGGTGGGTAGCTGCGCCACTGGCTCGTCGCCGTGGCGTTCGCAAAAACGCGCCACCAAGCGTTTCGGTAGGTGCTCGGAAAGCAGCGTAGAAACCATGGTTTTGACACCTGCACGTTTGGCTTCGCTGACCAGCTGCGGCAGGTCGTGCTCGGGCAGCAGGTCGATCTCGACCGTTTCGCCTGGCTGCCAATACGACGACGCTTGCAGAATCGCTGGGCCGCTGAGGCCGGCGTGGGTAAACAGAATGTGCTCACGAAACTCCGCCGCGCCGGCACGCACCACGGTGTCAGCGGACAGGCCGCTGAGGTCGGCGACGCCTGCCGATGGCGGCAGCGTGAACGGCACCAAACCCGGTGTGGTGGCCACCAGACGCAGGCCGAACTGCGTCGCTAAGCGATAACCCAGATCGGTCGCGCCGATGGTCGGAATCGACAGACCGCCGGTAGCGACGACCACACTTGCGGCACTGAATTCGCCGCGCGAACTGGCGATGATGAAGCGGCCGTCTGATACTGGCTCGCGTTGCACACTATTGATCGCGGCGCCGCAGACGATCTCGACCTGCGCCTCGGCGCATTCACGCAGCAGCAGCGCGAGGATCTCCTTGGCCGAACCATCGCAGAACAACTGCCCGAGTTTTTTCTCGTGGTAAGCGATCCCGTGGCTTTCGACCAAGCTGATAAAATCCGCCGGTGTGTAGCGGGCCAAAGCCGAGCGGCAGAAATGCGGATTCGCCGAGAGATAGTTCGCCGGCGAGGCGTCGCGGTTGGTGAAATTGCAGCGTCCGCCGCCAGAAATCAGAATTTTTTTTCCGAGCTTGTCGGCGTGATCAAGCACCGCGACTCGCCGCCCGCGCCGGCCGGCAGTGAATGCGCAGAACAAGCCCGCCGCACCACCGCCGATCACCACCACATCAAAAGCCTGCGGCGCGGACATGGGCCGCAGACTATGCCAAGGACCGAGCGCAGAAACCCAGCGGTGCGGCCGCCGCCGTGGTTGCTCTTAGCCTAGCCGCCGCCGCTGGGCATCGCGACCTCGGTGAAGCGGATGGCGTCGGCGTTGATGTATTTCGGTGAGGCAGGCGCGGTCAACGTAACCGAGCCGGCCTCGCCTTGCGGGAAGGCGTACGTGCCGAGGTAATTCCACACGCCGCCGTTTTGAGCCTGATCGATGGTGGTGTTGTCGACCTGCGTGCCGTCGCCGTGTTGGATGCGAATCTGCGCGATACCGCGTGAACTGTTCGACGGATACTGCGCGAATACCTTGAAATAACCGGCGTGATCGGGGCACGGACGGAAAGTGGCGCTGGCGGTGACGCCCGGCACCGCCGACAGGTAGTTGGTGCCATAAAAACCGGCCTGGAAGCTGGACACCTGCCAAGGTCCAGTCGTAGTGACGCGGCCGCGATCAATGTTGTCGACGATCCGATCCAGCAGCGGCATAGCCGCGACGGCGGTGAAGCGCACGCCATCGACACCAATCGGGCCAGTGGCGCCAGCGTTGCCGATGGTCACGGCGCCCGCGGTTCCTGCGGTGAAAGCGAAGGTTCCGATCGGGTACCAGTCGTTGCCGTACAGGCTCTGATCGATGCGGGTCGAGAACGTGCTGCCGCCGTTCGCGTAGGCGACTGTCACCAGCGCGACGCCGCGATCAGCCGCGCGCGGCTGGCGCAGCGACACCGTGTATAGTCCAGCGGTGTCGAGCGTTGGCCGGAAGGTGGCAGTGGCGGCGTTGGCCGCTGCAGCGCTCAGGAAATCGGCGCCTTGGAAGCCGGCCGGACTGGTCGCCGGGGTCCACGTTCCGGTGGTGCTGAGCACGCCGGCGGTGCTGTTGTCGAGGATCACATCGGTGATCGCAACCGGGGGCGGTGGCACGACGGGGTTCACGAAGGACAGCTGATCAAGATTGAACCCACCACGGTCAATCACTAAGCGCAGCACATTGCGACCGGCGGGCAGCGTCACCGGGCCGACATTCACGGTGGTGAAGGTGGTCGCGCTGGCAGTGACCGGGACGTTGATCGCGCCGGTGATCGGCGCGCCGCCAAGCTCTAGATGAAAGCGCCCGCCGGCCGTCACGGCCGCGACCGAGCAGCTGAGATTTGGCGTTCCGGCAGCGTTGACCTGCACGGTGTAGTTCAGCCATTCGCTGGCTTCGGTGCCGGTCAGAAAAACGCCGCTACCGCCGCTCGACAGACCCACCGGCGACAGGTCGGTGGTGCCGTCGAACGGGTTCACTTCGGCGCGGAAGGTGCTGTCGCCGGTGTTCGCCGCCGACACCTCATTGAAGCCGCGGCCGAGGCCGCCGAAGTCAAAGCGCTCGGCTTCGAGGACACCCGGTAGCGAGGTCGGGCTGCCGCCGAACGGGCTTTGCCGGCGCTGCGCGAAGGCCCAATGCAGTACGGTCGGATTGCGGTTGGTGTAGGTCCATGAGCCATGGTCGTCGTTGCTGTACAGGGTGAACATCAGGGCGCTGTTGGTGCGCGGGCTGACGCCATTGAGCCAAGTCCAACCGCACTCCGGGCGAAATACGCTGGTCTGATCGACAGCGGCATATTTGCTGGCGTCGGGCACGCCGTTGGTGAGGCCGTTGGGATAGGTGCGCATGGCGTTGGAGTTGTTCCAGCCCAGCGCGCCAATTTTCTGCAGCACCGCACGATTGACGACGTCATAGCCAGCATCATTTAGATGCAGGCCATCGGCGATGGTCAGGCTGGTGGGCAGGCGATCGGCGGCGACGTCGGCAGCATCGCCGGGGCCGGCGGCCGCGATCAGCAGCGCGCGGATATCCAGGTAGTTGCGACCGAAGGCATCGGCCAAGCTCTGATTCACGCTGACGATCTTGTTATATTTGGCCGAGCCTGGGTCTTCGAGGCCGTCACGCTTATTCACGATCGATAGCACCACATAGCGGCCGTCGCTCGGTAGCGCTGCGACCATCGCCTGCAGATTCGCCAGAATGCTGCCGTTGTCGTTGGTCACATCGTTGCGGCCGGCCCACAGCAGATTGATGGCCCGGCGCGAACCGGGCGAGGCTTCGAAGCGAGCGCGAACCTGCGCCGACACTTGGCCGCCGACGCCCTGATGGACCACCGAACGGCCATCGCGCAGTGGCGCACGCAGCAGGTACGATGAACTGCCGCCCACACCCTGCGTCAGGCTGTCGCCCCAACCAACCAACGACCATTTGACCACATCAAGGTTGTCGAAACCGCACCAGCCAGACAGCGTGCCATGCGCGCTACCGGCCGAATCCTTCAATTGTGTGCCGCTGTCACCCGCATCGCCGCAGCGATACCACGCCGCCAAACCGGGCAGGCTGGCGGAACCGATCCAATTGGCCGGGCGGCTCCAGACGACCTTCACTTCGTCGTCGTTGAGCGCACGGTTCCAGAACGTCACTTCGTCGAGTTTGCCATTGAATAGGTTAGCGCTGTCGCTGTTCGAGCTTGAGCGCCGCGCGCCCATGGTGATGTCGAAGCCGTCGCCGAGCGCGCTGCCGCAGGCGGTCTCGCCGGAAACGTTAAAGCCGTCGATCACCATGTGGCTTTTGAACACGCCGCCGCCGGCGTCGCGATTGATCAAGGCGACGTGATGCCAGTTGGTGTCATTGACCACGCCGAAATTGTTCACGGTGGTCACGCCGCCGACTTCGAGGGTCAACCCGGTGCCGCCCGGCGATTGCAGGTAGAACGAGCGCGTGGCGGCTGAGAAATTGCCCTTAGCCAGGATTGCGCCGGTGGCATTTGGCGCCTTGCGCTTGAGCCACATCGACACCGACCACGCCTGCTTCGGCTGCATGAACGCCAGCGCGGCGGGTTGGCCCAACGACACGTAAGCGGATGAGATCAGGTCGAGGCTGACGCCGTTTTCCGGCGCGCGGTAGGGATACAGCTCGTTCGCCAGTGCGTCGGCCCAACGGATGCTCAAATTGCGGCTGACCGCCGGATCACCGAACGAATGGAACAGCCACGCCGGCACCTGTGCGACCGCCGGCGCATTGCCGACCGCCGACTGGCAGACCGCTGGGAAGATCGCGGCCAGCTGCTGCGGATGCCGCTGCGCATAGCCCAACACGCCGGATGAGCCGCTGCACAGGCCCGAGAACACCACGCGATCCGGATCAATGTGGTAGGTCGCTTTCGCGTATTCGACGAACTGGTCGAGCTTGGAATGCTCGTATTCGAACCAGTTGTCGGACTGCGGCGAAAGGATGACCAGGGGATAATCAGCGCCGTTGTTGCGGATGTCGCCCGCGGGCCCGTGCCGGGTTGCGCCTTCCCATAGATCGGTGGTGCCGTTGCCGCGCTCGCCGGCGCCGCTTAGGAACACCCACAGCGGATAGCGTTTGCCGGCGTTGGCCGGTAGTGCGTAGCCCTTCGGCAAGTATTCGACAAAGCCATAGGGTGACGCGGTGTCGCCCAATCGGCGCTCGCTGAGCGTGCCTTCGACCGCGGTCGCCCAGGGCGCGAACAGGGTCAGGGTGAACAGAGCGAGCATCACGGGGAACAAGCGCGACATGTGGGCCTCAAAAACAGGATGAAACGGAGCTCAAAGTGGGGCACGCATCGTCCGAACCACTCGGGGCGATAAGCACGGTACGGAATAGTATAAAATAACCGGAAGCGTCCATTTCTATGATCTTCATCGTTTGATGAGGAATTATCCACTCCCGCAGCAAATCTCACCAATGACATGCATCCCTGCGCAACATTTCGCGTTTATGACAATGGCCGCAATACGAGGCGTCAGCGGCTTGGCATCACCGCTGCTCGGCCACGCTACCGGCCATGCCGACACCGACGCCAATGAACATCCTTGTGATCAATGCCGGCAGTTCGTCATTGAAGATCGCGGTGATCGATCCCGCCGATGGTGCAGTGCGGTTTACCGCGCTCGCGGAGCGATTGGGCGTGCCTAACGCGCGCCTGCGCTGTAACGGCGAAATGCTGCCGCTGCCCACGCCGACCATGACCGCCGCATTGTCGATCGTTGTTGAGCAGCTGCGCGCGCGCGGCGATCTGGCGCTCGATGGCATCGGTCATCGCGTGGTCCACGGCGGCGAACACTTCACTGCTTCGGCACTGATCGACGACGGAGTGGTCGCGGCGATCAGCGCCTGTGCGACGTTGGCTCCCCTGCACAACCCAGCAAATCTGGAGTGCATCGCGCTATCGCGGCGGCTGTTCCCAATGGTTCCGCAGGTGGCGGTGTTCGACACCGCGTTTCACCAAACCATGCCGGAAGTCGCCTGGCGCTACGCGGTACCGGAAGCGTGGTACCGCGAGCACGGCGTGCGCCGCTACGGATTCCACGGCACCAGCCATCGGTTTGTCGCGGCGCGCGCGGCAGAACTGCTCGGCCGGCCGCTCAACGAAGTGAAGTTGATAACAGCGCACCTGGGCAATGGCTGCAGTGTGTGCGCGATCGACCACGGCTGCTCGATCGACACCACCATGGGTATGACGCCGCTCGAGGGTTTGGTCATGGGCACGCGCAGCGGCGACTTGGATATCGGCGTGGTTGCGCACATCGCGCAGGCGACCGGCATGGACGCGCCCGCGATCGTCAACGTGCTGAATAAACAGAGCGGCCTGCTTGGCCTGTCGGGGCTCAGCAACGACATGCGCACGCTGACGCAGGCCGCAGTCGACGGCCACGCCGGCGCGCAAATGGCGGTGGCAGTATTCGTGTATCGCTTGGCCAAACACATCGGCGCGCTTGCCATCGGGCTCGATGGCTGCGATGCGCTGGTATTCACCGGCGGCATCGGCGAGCACAGCGCCGTGGTGCGTGCCGCCACGCTCGCGCGTCTTGGCGTGCTGGGCCTGCACATGGATCCCGCCCTGAACGCCGACGACGGCCGCAGCACCAATGGCCGCATCAGCAGTTCCACGACGCCGGTCGCACTGGTCGTCCCGACCAACGAAGAGCTGCTGATCGCCCGCGACACTGCCGCGTTGATCGCACCGACGCCTCCAGAGCTCTGATTTTTCCGGTACTCTCCCGCACTCCGCACTCCGCACGGCGGATTCTGAAAGTTCCCTATGCCGCACATTCTGCTCGTCGTCCCCACCGGCCACGGCGTCGGTCTAACTTCGGCGTGCCTGGCGCTGCTGCGCGCGTTCGAGCGCCAAGGCGTGCGCGTTGGTTTTTGCAAGCCGATCGCGCAACCGCGCGCCGGCGACATCGGTCCGGAACGCTCGACCGCACTGGTGCGTCTTGCCGCTGGTTTGGACACGCCGGAACCGATCTCGCGCGATCGCGCCGATGCACTGTTAAGCACCGGCGACGATCAGCGCTTAATGGAAGAAGTCGTCGCGCGCTGCGACGCGGTGCTGACCTCGGCCGACGTGGTGATTGTTGAGGGTTTGGTGCCCAGCGCGGATTCGACCTCGTCCAACCGCGTCAATCAGGCGCTTGCGCGCTCGCTCGATGCCGAGGTCATTCTGGTCGGCGATCCCAGCGGGCGCGACGCCGATGACGCCGCTGAAACCGTGGCGATCACTGCGAAACTGTACGACGACGCCGAAACCTCGCGCGTGGTTGGCGCGGTACTGAATCGCGTGGCCGACAATGAGGACGTAGTGCAGTCTTTGACCGTTGCGTTTGCGCGCCGAAATCTGCCGCTAATCGGCGCGTTCCCAGTGGTGCCCGCGCTCGCGCAGCCGCGCATTACCGATTTGGTGCGTTGCCTGAACCCGACGGTGCTCAATGCCGGCGAGCAAAATCGCCGCATCGCTCGGGTTACCGTGCTGGCGCAATCGATCCCCGGCGCGCTGAAGGCGCTGACGCCCGGCAGCCTGCTGATCACGCCGGGCGACCGCCACGACATCATCCTCGCGGTGTGTTTGGCGGCGTTAAATGGGGTGCGTTTTGCCGGCTTGTTGTTGAGCGCAGGCTTGGCGCCGGACACCGCCGTGGACGCGTTGACCGTGGCCGCGCGCGCCACCGGTTTGCCGATTTTGCTAGTGCAAACTGGGACTTTCGACACCGCAACCAACGTCCACGCGATGGATCGTGAGGTCGCCGCCGATGATCGTGAGCGGGCAGAACAGGTGATGCAGCTCGCGGATTTTCTCGACGCTGCCTGGATCACCCGGCTGTCCGGCGTGCAGCGCGCGCGCCGCCTGAGTCCGCCAGCCTTCCGACATCAATTGATAGAGCGCGCCCGCGCCGCGGCAAAGCGCATCGTCCTGCCCGAAGGCCACGAGCCGCGCACCATCCGCGCGGCCGTGCAATGTCAGGAGCGCGGCATCGCGCGCTGCGTGCTGTTGGGCAAACCCGACGCGATCCGCGCGCAAGCCGCAAGCCTGGGCGTGGTCCTACCCGACAGTTTGGAAATTATCGACGCCGCCGCGGTCGCCGAGCGCTATGTCGCGCCATTGGTCGAGCTGCGCAAAGCCAAAGGCATGTCTGCTGCGCAAGCGCGCGAGGAACTCTCGGACTCCATCGTCGTCGGCACCATGATGCTGAAATTGGGCGAGGTTGATGGTCTGGTTTCGGGCGCGGTCCACACCACCGCGCACACCATCCGACCGGCGTTGCAGCTGATCAAATGCGCGCCCGGTTCGACCCTGGTTTCGTCGGTGTTTTTTATGTGTCTGCCGGATCAGGTGGTGGTCTATGGCGACTGCGCGGTGAACCCCGATCCGACCGCTGAACAGCTGGCTGACATCGCCATGCAGAGCGCTGACTCGGCCGCTGCCTTCGGCGTCGTTCCTCGCGTCGCGATGATTTCCTACAGCACCGGCGCGTCGGGCGCGGGCGCGGATGTCGACAAGGTGCGCGCTGCTACGGCATTGGTGAAAGCGCGTCGCCCGCAGTTGGCGATCGACGGCCCGTTGCAGTACGACGCCGCCGCCATCGCCAGCGTCGCACGCAGCAAACTGCCGGATTCCGCCGTCGCTGGCCAAGCGACCGTGTTCGTGTTCCCCGACCTGAACACTGGCAACACCACCTACAAAGCGGTGCAACGCAGCGCGAATGTGATCTCGATCGGGCCGATGTTGCAGGGCCTAGCGAAACCAGTGAACGACCTCAGCCGCGGAGCGCTGGTCGAAGACATCGTCTACACCATCGCCTTGACCGCGATCCAGGCGACCGCAGTCGGCGTTCCGACCGCAGTCGGCGTCCCGACCGCAGGCCAGCCGCCTTCTGCCTAACCTTTTTCATCCGGCTCGGTGTCGTTTTCGATAGCCCGCCGGTGTCGCTGCATGGGCGGAGCGGAAGCGCCGATAAAAATACGAAGCGCTGCGAAACCCCAGGCCGAAACAGATGTCGAGCACCTCGCGTTCACTGCGCGCCAACAGCAGCGCCGCACGCTCTAAACGTCGCTGATTCAAATACTGCGACGGCGTCACGCCCAAGTGCCGGCGGAAACTGCGCGACAGATGCGCGGCGCTCACGCCCGCGCGGCGCGGCAACGCCGGCGTGTCGAGGCCGGTCTCCAGCTCGCGCTCGATGGTCGTCAGCAATTCCGGCAACCAGCTTGGCTGGCCGCGTTCGCGTTCGGTTGGCGGTTTCGGCAGTGCCGAAACCAAATGTGGCAGCCACTCCAGAAGTACCCGCGCCAGCAGCGGCCGGACCTCGGGATCCGTCTGACGCGTAAACAACAGACGCAGATCCGCGGCCAAGCGCCGGCGGTCGCTGGGCGACAGGCGCACCTGCGGCGGCGCGCTGGCGCTCATCAGTCGCGCGAGCGGCAGCGCCTCGCCGGCGAACTCGGTCAGGCGCGACCATTCGCTCATCGCGATGTTCAGGTTGTGGTAGCGGAAACCGCGCCCCCACAACGCATGCCGGTCGCGTTCACGGATCAGCATCAACCCGCCGGCCGGCAACGTAATGTCAACCTGGTTCACTCGTTGAAAAACGGTGCCGCGTTCGACGAACACCAACTCGCAAAATCCGTGATGGTCGTGTTCCGCGAATCGCCAAGAAATATCGGTCTCTTGGCGATGCACTGCACAGCGGAAGGCAGGATCTATAAATATGTGCTCGGCGGTCAGGCGCATGCTGTAGATCAATAAAGTTCATATCGTGGTCAACCGTCAGGAAGCGGATGGATCTCCGGTGGTACACTGACGCCATGACCACCGCGACCACTCCGGCATCCTCTTCTCTCATTGATTTCGCCGGCGCGTGGCAGCTGCGCGACGCCGACGGCGGCAACGCCTGCACGCTGTCGGTGCCCGGTGATGTGCACAGCGCGTTGCTGTCCGCGGGCCTGATTCCTGATCCGTACGTCGGCATGAACGAAGACGCGGTGCAGTGGGTTGGCGAACGCGATTGGCTAGCCGAGCGCTCGTTCCAGGTCGATGCCGCGACTCTGGCCGCGCCGTCGATTTACCTGAACGCCGATGCACTCGACACGCTGTGCGTCATCACCATCAACGGCCAAGTGTTGGGCGAGACTGCCAATTATCACCGCCGCTATCGCTTCGAAGCCAAGCCGCTGCTGCATGTCGGTGATAACCGCATCACCATCCGTTTTCGCTCGCCGGTGGCCGAAGTGACGCTGCGCGGGGCCAAGCTCGCTTACCCGATTCCGCACAGCTTCAACGCCACCTATGGGCCGAAGATCAAGCATTGGAATTTGCTACGCAAACCGGCCTGTCACGCCGGTTGGGACTGGGGCATTTGTTTGCAAAGCCTGGGCGTGCGCGGTGATCTAAGCCTGCGCGCCATCGCCCAGGCGCGCATCGAGCATGTCTATACCCGCCAAGAACACGACGCCGGCGCTGTCACGCTGCACGTCACCGCCGAGGTCGACGCGCCGCGCGCGGGCAGCTCCACCCTGACCATCGTCATCGATGGTCAGACGGTGCGCGTACCGGCGACGCTTTCTGTCGGCGCCAACACCGTGCACGGTGTGGTGACGATTGCACAGCCGAGCCTGTGGTGGCCCAACGGTCACGGCGCGCAGCCGCTCTATGACCTCACCGTGTCGATTGGCGACGAACGGATCGCGAAAAAAATCGGCCTGCGCGACCTGCGTGTCCTGAACGAAAAAGACGAGATCGGCCGTGCCTTGACTGTGCAGGTCAACGGCCGCGATATTTTCTGCAAAGGCGCGAACTGGATCCCGACTGATGCCCTGCCGCAGCGCCAGACCCGTGACGCGTACGCCGAGCTGATCGGGTCGGCGCAGCAGGCGAACATGAACATGCTGCGTGTCTGGGGCGGTGGGCAGTTTGAGGCCGACGCGTTCTATGAGCTGTGCGATCAGCACGGCATCATGCTGTGGCACGACTTCATGTTCTCGTGCTCGCTGTATCCCTCGGAGGCCACATTTCTGGCCGAAATCGGTGCTGAAATCACCTATCAGATCAAGCGCCTGCGCGATCACGCCGCGATCGCGTTGTGGTGCGGCGACAACGAGAACGTCGGCGCGCTGACCTGGTTTGAAGAGTCGAAGAAGAGCCGCGACCGCTACCTGATCGACTTTGTGCGTTTGGACGACACGCGCGGCGCGGCGGCAGTGGCCGCGGACGAAACGCGCACCTATTGGCCGAGTTCACCCTGCGCCGGGCCGGGCGATTTCAGCAATACCTGGCATCAGGACGGCAGTGGCGACATGCACTACTGGTCGGTCTGGCACGAAGGCAAATCCTTCGACGCCTACTACGACGTGAAGCCGCGCTTCTGCTCGGAGTTTGGCTACCAGTCCTTCAACAGCCTCGACAGCGTGAAGACCTATTGCCCGCCGGATGAATGGAACATCACCTCACCGACAATGGAGTTCCATCAGCGCAATGACGGCGGAAATCGCCGCATTAACGAGATGTTCTCGCGCTATTTCCGCATGCCGGTCGGCTTCGCCGAGACGCTGTATCTGTCGCAGGTACAACAGTCACTCGCGATCAAAACTGCGGTCGAATATTGGCGCACGCTACGCCCGCAGTGCATGGGCACGCTGTATTGGCAGCTGAATGATCTGTGGCCGGTGGCGTCGTGGGCCAGTCTGGAATACCGCGGCAAGTGGAAGCAACTGCATCATCACGCGCGGCGTTTTTATGCGCCGGTGGTCTCGGTCGCGGTGCAGAAAAAAGACGACGTCGAAGTGTGGGCGGTCAGCGACCTGGGCGACGCCACCCACGCACAGGTGACGATCGAATTGTGGTCGTTCACGGGCACCGTGCTGTCGACCACCACGCATCAGGTCGCGCTACCGAAGGGGGGCGGCGCGGTGAAGGTTGGCGCTTGGCCGGTGACGGACTTCGCGCCGACCACCGCCGATCGCAACGAGCGCTTTTTGCAGGTGTCTCTCACTGCGACCGCCGCCGGCATCACGCACACCCACGCCAACACGCATGTGTTCACCGAATGGAAACGCCTGCGCTTACCCGACGCCAAAGTGACGGTGAAAACCAATGGTTTGGCGGTAACGCTCAGCACCGCCGCGCCGGCGTTGTTCGTCCACCTCAACGCCGACGGCGTGCGCGGCGAGTTCGACGACAACAGCATCACGCTGCTGCCCGGCCGCCCGCGCACGTTGACCTTCGCGGCGAAGCAGGACGTCACCCCGGCCGCATTCGCGGCGACGCTCAGTCTGCTGCATCTGCGCGCGACATACTGACGGGATTGCCCCGGTGCGGGGCGCGGGGCGCGCGTGTGGCGTTCGGGAAACCACACGGTGCGGGAAACCAGCGCTGCGCGCTTAGGGCAGCGTGAACCCGAGTTCCGCCAGCATCCGCGTCACCGCCAACAATGGCAACCCGGTGATCGCCGAATGATCGGCGGAATCGATGCGCGCGAACAAACTGATGCCGGCGGCTTCAAGTTTGTAGCTGCCCGCGCAATCGAGCGGACGGTCGGCTTCGACATAGCGTTCGCACTGCGCGCGGGACAGCGCGCGCATATGCAGCGCGGTGATGTCGGTGTGCGTCAGCACCTGATCGGGAGTGCTGATCGCCGTCGCAGTAATCAGGCGGTGCCGGCGGCCATTGAGTCGTTGTAGCTGCTCTAAAGCCGCCGCGCGCGTGCCGGGCTTGCCCAGAATCGTCCCGTCCAGTTCGGCCAGCTGATCGCTGCCAATGATGACCGCGTCGGGAAAACGCGCGCGTAGACTGCCGGCTTTGGCCAACGCCAAGCGCTCGGCCAACTGCTGCGGAGTCGCGTCAGCGTGAACGATCTTCAGCGCGTCTTCATCGCACGCCGGGGCTTCGACGGTGAAGGCCACACCAAGGCGCGAGAGCAACGCGCGGCGATAGGGGGACATGCTGGCGAGGATGAGGTGGGCCACGGCGCGGCATGCTTGCGGGCACGGTGAAAGGGTCGAGGCGAAAGTCGATTTGGGTTATGTTTAGTAAGCAGTCGCACCCATCCGTGCGCAGCTTGTCCGACGTATTTGTGAGCGACACTCGGAGACATCATGGTGCTTGATCCTCTGGTCCACGCTCGCGCTTCATCCATGCCCGACATCGCTCACGATGTGAAGGCACGCCTGGGCGGCACGCTCGATCGCGTCGGCATGTCGGGCATCGAAGTGCCGGTGCGCCTGCGCGACGAGGGCAATGCGGTGCTGCTATCGCCGGCGAAGGCCGAGGCGTACGTCAGTCTCGACGATCAACAGGCGCGCGGCATTCACATGTCGCGCCTGTACCTGTCGCTGCAGGCGATCCTGGGCGAAGAAGAACTGACCCTGGCCACCATCCAGCGCATCGTGCAGGCGTTTTTGGGCAGCCACGCCGGCATCAGTAGTTCGGCCGCGGTGAAGCTCACGTTCGACCTGCCGGTGCGTCGCCCTGCCCTGATTAGCCGCAACATGGCGTGGCGTTCGTATCCGGTGTCGGTCGGCGGTATTTTGGACGCGCAGGGACTGCGTTTCCAATTGGGCGTGGAGGTCGCGTATTCCAGCACGTGTCCGTGCTCGGCCGCGCTGGCCCGGCAACTGATTCAACGTCAATTCGCCGGTGATTTCAGCGGTCGCGACGGCGTCACCGCGGCCGAGGTCGAAGCCTGGCTGGGCCGTGAAGAATCGATCGTCGCCACCCCGCACAGCCAACGCAGCTACGCGCACATCGACGTGGTGGTCAACGACGCCGAACACGCGCCCACGCTTATCGACCTGATCGAAGCCGCCGAACAAGCGCTCAAAACCCCGGTGCAAGCCGCGGTAAAACGCGAAGACGAACAGGAATTCGCGCGCCTGAACGCCGCCAATTTGATGTTCTGCGAAGACGCCGGCCGCCGCCTGAAACACACCTTCGAACGCGACCCGCGCATCGCCGACTACCGCATCGAAGCCCGCCACGTCGAAAGCCTGCACCCGCACGACGCGGTCAGCATCGTGGTCAAAGGCGTCGCCGGCGGTTTGGTTCCCTGAGCCCGCGCACACCGGGCGCGCTGCGCGCGCCCGGTGTATCTTCGCCCGAGGTCTCTATGCCGCTCGCGCCCTTGTCCGTAACGCTGACTGACGGTCAAAAACTCGAAACGCTCAAGCGCCAGCGCGCCCAATACGCCGACGAACTCGCCAAAACCGACGTCGAGCTCGGTGAGATCCTGACCCAACTCGCCGAAGCCGACTTCCTCGCCGCATATTTAGGCGAGCAGCCCGAAATCACCGCCCTCCGCGCGCGCAAAACCGACGTCGAAGCCAAAGAACGTCGGCGGCAATATTTGGGCAAATTAATGGAGCGGTTGGATCAGGTGATTCCGCAACAACCGGCGGTGAACGCCCCGGTACCCGGCGGCGCGACGACGGGAAAATCGGCGGGATTAAAAAAATACTGAGGCAGCGCATGGACGCTGCCTCAGGGCGCGATTTAATATTTCAACTCTTTTCAACTTAAAGAAGCCATGATTCGACCTCAGCGATTGCCGCGGAAGCCGCCAAAGAAATAGACGATTATCGCGATCAGTAGAATAAGGCCGAGTCCGCTGCCGCCGTAGGCGGGGCCGCCGATATAGAATCCACCGCCGCCAAAAACGAGCAGCAGAAGAAGGACAACGAGGATCAAGGGCATGGTGGAATCTCCGAAGGAATGATAAGCGCGCTTCATGCCAGAATATTACCGCCTTAGGTGCATGAATTCAGTGTTTGCTGCCCTTTATTCCTGCAATTTGCATCGTCATGGCGATAGTGGCACAGCAAAATAACGGATAGAATGCGCACAGACGCTGCGTGCGGCGTCTTTGATTCCATCTTCAATGCACATGCCTCGGTACATCGCCACGGGCAAAAAAAATCGACGGGTTGACCATTGCCAACGATTCAGCGGTGCTGAATCGTCCGATCTATTTTAAATGATCTTTGATCTTCTGGTAGACGTCATCGCCATATCCAGGAACTACCTGATTGGCCAGGTTACGGATCTTGGTCAGCGAAAGGGATTTGTTGCCGTCGACAATATTATAAATGTCGACCCAATCCTGCATCTGCTTCACTTTTGGTCGGATCGGATTTACCGCGGCGGTGTATTTCAGGACAATCATCATTTCGGCAGTTGGAATCGACACCGGAATACCATGAATGTCCAGGCTGATCGCGTTTTTGAACGTCATTCCGTAACTACCATTCGGAACATTGACAATATCGACCAATTCCGATTCGCCCAGGTCAGTCCGTTCATAGATTTCGATGAAGCTGGGATGCTTCCGAATCTTCGCGCCTTTAACTAGTTTGGCGATCTGCGCCACGGCGGCTTCCCACCGGGCCTCTGGCGGAATAATCAGGTCAACATCCTTGGTCGATCGCGGCTGTCCCGAATGACAGCCGACCACAGTGCCGCCGATGAACACCATCGGAATTTTATGCTGGTTCAGAATCGTGGCGATCGCGTCAGGTTTGATCTTCGCGATGCCCATGCCGTCGATGAATAGTCGGCTGAGGGTGGTCGCGTAGTTTTTAGATGCCGCATCAAGTTGATTCGGCTTTTTCCGGCGGTTTGAATCGGACGAGGCTGCATTCATGTTGGGATCATTACTGTGATAGGGCGTAAGCAATTGCCCATGTCGGCAGCGCTGGGATTCCTATATGGATTCATCAAATAGTCGGGGTGCCCATTTTGCGACAGGCTCGCAGCCGGTAGCGCTCCTTTGCGCGCAAATCCGACCATGGAGGCAAGGAACGCCGACACAATATTTGGGGAAAATCCATTAAGCGGATGCAGTTAGCGATTCTGCATTTTTCGTTCCGCGATATATAATATGCGGGTGTCTTTTATTCGCTATTCGCCGTCCTTTATTCGCCGGCTTCCAGCCATCCAACCGGACGACGCCGACCCGCCATTATGTCAGATATGCGGGTGTCCTCTATCATCTTCCTCTTAATTTTATCGCAGTGCTATTGTCCAGAGGAGCGATCTTGGAGGGTGTTTTTAAATAATGGCCATTTATCAATTGCTTCACCTAAGTTCATGGAAAAATACAAGCACGTTCGAAGTATTTCAGGACACGATATGGAAGGCGAGGAGCTTTTTTTATGTTTTCTCAAAACAAAAACGAAAGCTTGCATTAAATCGTGGCCGTTTATGCGAAATCTAATGTCACGCTGGCAAGACGCGATTGCATCTACCCTTGATATTATTTCATCTAGGTTTATTTTCTTTACAAGACCCGCCCGTATAATTGAATTGCGAATGTAATCCTTATAATTGAAAACAGCACCATTAAAATATGAAGTCCAATCATCAATTAATTTCATTTTATATGACAAATTTACGACAGTTATATCATACTTGTAACTTACTGAAATTATAGTTTTTTCAATTTTTTCTTGAGATAAATTTCTGGAAATTTTCTTAATTAAATCAATGGAATTCTGATCGGAAATACAATAACACTCCATACACGACCAATCAGTTAAATTAAGATTCCTAACGTTTGGCGATTTTGCGCCGCTGTATTCATCGTAGTCGCGATCAATGACTCCCTTTATTTGAGCGCCTTCGACTTGCGATTCCAGTTCTAACATTAGCGCCGTTACCTTGTCTCTCTTTGATTTTGGACTTAAGTTCCATTGGTTAAAGTTTAACCTTGTCAAATCAACATTATCAACGTCATAGGCCCTCACATTATGTAATTTATGATGTTTTATCATTTTATCTAAAAGGTCCTTATCGTTTGGCCCTTCAACGTACACGGAACGCAATGATGGCTCAACATCGTGCTTCGCAATTATTGAGGCGATAGATTCCCCATCGGTATCATCGCAGTCATGCATGACGTTGCTCCTTGTTTAGATTTATAAGGCTTTTCCTATTTTGCCCAATTATTTCCATTGAATGAGTAGAAAGAATGACTTGGGAATTCTTCATTTTCATCTGTCCGGTAATTAATGGCAGGAACTCTCGTTGCCATTTTACGTTCAATGATATCTCTGGCTCGTCGATAATGTACAATCCGTCGCTTTCGCCACTGACTAAAAGAGAGCTTAAGATTATCAATAAATGCTTTTCGCCTGACGACAGTTTTGCTGGATGTAATTCAGTTTCATCGGTTGTAATCATTCTTAGGCCACGACAGTAAATGTATTCAATCTTTTTATCAAGAAGAAGTGCGTTAATCGAGGAGATAAACCCATCAATTACATCGAGTACGTCTTTTAGCGCGGACATTCGCTCTCGCAGCGATTTAATGAACGGCTCGATTACCTTATCAATATTCTCTTTATTGTCGTCCTTGGCATTCTTGTACTTATTAATAATTTGGTCAAAATCAATTTGTGGCATAATTCCGTATTTTGTAAACCCCGGCAAGTCGATTTGAAGTTGATTCAGCGCTTCGGTTACCTTAATTGTCTCAATGGTTCTCTTGGACGTTCCAGCCAAGTCGGATATAATTTTTGCGTATATATGATGAATTTTCCCCTCACCGATATCGGACGCAATGCTTGCTATTTTATTAAAATGAGAATTCACACGCCTGAGTGACATCAAGGCCATTGCGCCTGTATCTTTAATGGCGCCGTCAGAATCATTCTCTGAAATTATGGGATGACCCCGGGCCGTGCGACGTGGCCCATTTGGCATTAAAATAATTCCGTCGTCGTCCATGTCAAAAGGCTTGATCGATGGTCGGTCCACGAAAAGCCTTCTATTTGAATCCAGATAAATAATATGTGTGCCAATTTCAGCCTGCATCTGAATAAGATTTAAATATGACCTATCGATGCCGGCCTCAGTAATGTCAAAGCCTTCCGGTGATTGGGTAGTTATAAATTTGTGAGAAATCTTCCTTTTTCCTTGCTTTAATGTCATTATGTAATCACCAAGGAGATTGTTATCTCTAAGCAGATATATCTCCGCCCCATTTGATAACGCCATATAAACTTCTTTAAATGAACAATTTGCTAACCAGGTTTTATGGCCGCGATTAATGCCACATGCTAGAGCGTGAAATATTATGTTTAATATTATAGACTTACCTCGTCCATTGTCGCCGTATATGATCGCTATATTGTCCCAGGTCTCTAAGTTAATTAGATAATCATAGCGACCAAACAATTTTGTTACGCGAATTGAATTCAGTATATTTTTCAAGGCGTATCTCTATGCATTGGTTGGATATTGTTATGTTTCATGGATGTCTGTCTTCTCAATTTTACTGTTAGAAGATTCTTCGCAGGGATGTTTTACAAGTCAAGGTTTGGAAACCAAGTGTCATCGCGGGCGCAAAGGGGAATGTTTAGATGCATGGCACGCGTTGCTAAATCGAGTAGGGGTCGCCCCCACATTGACATCCCTCCACCCCGCGATGCCGTGCCCACCAAGCCCATGTCCGCCCCCGCCCCCGCTCCGCTTGAAGTCACCTATCGCCCCGCCCGTCCAAGCGATGTGCCGGCGTTGCATGCGTTGATCGCGACCTTCGCGGCCAAGCAGGTGATGTTGTCGCGGCCGTTGAGCGAGCTTTATGACACCATTCGCGACTTCATCGTGGCCGAGGCCGAGGTGGGCGGGCTAGTCGGGTGCGCGGCGGTGCATGTCGATACGGCGACGATTGCAGAGCTGAAAGCCTTAGCCGTGGCCGAGTCGGCGCAGGGGCGCGGGGTGGGCAAGGGCTTGGTGCTGGCCTGTTTTGCCGAGGCGGCGCGGTTGGGGTTGGAGCGGGTGTTTTGCCTGACCTATCAGGTGGATTTTTTCACGCGGTTGGGCTTTACCAAGGTCGACCGTTCGCGCCTGCCAGAGAAGGTCTGGGGCGAATGCGTGCGCTGCCATCGCTTCCTGGATTGCGACGAGATCGCGATGTGGCGCGCGGTCGACGCGACGGTCGCGGTTTAATCCGATCACCATGAGCGCGACGGAATTCACTATTCCCGAGGCGCTGAACTTGGCCACGCGCTTGATTGCTGAGCGCGATTTGCCGCAGGCGCGGGCGCTGTTGAAAACGATTTTGGCGCGCGCGCCGGATCTGCCGGAAGCGGTGCAGTTGATGGGCGTGGCGGCGTTCCAAGCCGGCGCGTTTAAGCCGGCGTTGGATTGGTTTGAGCGCGCGTTGCGCCTGACGCCTGCCGCGGCGCAGACTCCGGCGTTGCACCGCAATCGCGCGTTGGCGGCGCAGGCGTTGGGGCGGCGTGATGAGGCCATCGCCGGGTTTCGGGCGGCGTTGGCGTTGGACGAAACATATGCGTCAGCGTGGCTGGATTTGGGCGATGCGCTGATCGAAACTGCGGATTTTACCGCAGCGGAAGCGGCGTATGCACGCGCCACCGAACTGACGCCGGACGCCGCCGCGGCGTGGTGTGGGAGTGGCGTGGCGCAGTTTCGTTTGGGTCAGCATGCGGCGGCCGCGGTGGCGCTCGCCCGTGCGCTGTTGCTGTCGCCGGACTTAGTGCCGGCGCTCATCAATCGTGGGAGTGTGGCGTTTGCGCAGGGGGATTTGGCCGCGGCGCAGACGTTGTTTGAGCGCGCGGTTCTGCTGTCGCCGGATGCGCACGATGCGCATTACAATTTAGGCGGGGTGCATTATCGCTGCGGGCGCACCGCGGCGGCGATCGGCAGTTATCGGCGTGCATTGACGTTGAAGCCTGATTTTACCGACACGCTGAACAATCTGGCCTTAGCGTTGCGCGATGTCGGGGCGCTGGATGAAGCGATCGTGCATCAGCGTGAGCATGTGTATTTGGTGCCTGAATCGGCGCGGGCGCAGGTGAATCTGGGCCAGTCGTTGTTGGATCGCGGCGAGCGCGAAGCGGCGGCGATATGTTTGCGCCGGGCGTTGGAACTGGAACCGCAGGATGCGTCGGCGCGGCATTTTTTGGATGTGGTGGAAGGTCGTGCCAGCGCCGCGGCCCCGGCCGGATATGTGCGCGAATTGTTTGATGCGTATGCCGAGCGCTTTGACGCGCATTTGGTCGCGGCCCTGGAATACCGCACGCCAGAATTGCTGGCGCGGGCGTTGGACGAATGTCTGGGGGCGAACGCGACGGGGCTGAACATTCTCGATCTGGGCTGCGGCACCGGATTGATGGGCGTGCCGCTGAAAGCGCGTGCGCGGCAGTTAATCGGCGTAGATTTATCTGCCGGCATGTTGGCGAAAGCGCTGGCACTTGGCATTTATGAACGTTTCATCGAAGCCGATCTGCTGACGGCGTGCGCGGCGGAAAAAGCGCAAAGTTTCGATTTGATCGTCGCTGCGGATGTATTCGTTTATGTCGGCGATCTGACGCCGATCTTTGCCGCGGTGCGGCGATTGTTGCGGCCAGATGGTTGGTTCGCGTTTTCGATCGAAGCCGCGCCTAACGACGGCGATGAAGTGCTATTGGGCGCGACCGGCAGATACGCGCACGCGTGGCGGCATGTCGAGCGTTTAGCTCACGCGCATGGTTTCAGCGCGCGCCCGCCGCAGTGCGTTGCGATACGCAAGGAACGCAATGTGGCGGTTCAGGGCATGCTGGTGCTGTTGCAGTTGAGCGCAGAGAAACCGGTGGACGGAAAGAACTGAGCGGACGCATTCCGCGTCGCGGTTTTATTTCCGGGGCTGTAACAATTTTGCGATCAGTCCGGTCCAACCGGTCTGATGTTCGGCGCCGACCCCGCGGCCGCTGTCGCCGTGGAAGTATTCGCTGAAGATCAGATGGTCGCGGAAATATTGGTCTTTTTGCAGTTTTTGATGCTCGCCGAACACGGGCCGACGGCCGTCGGCGCCGCGCAGGAAAATCTTACCCAACCGGCGTGAGAGTTCGTCGGCGACCTGGCGCAGCGTCATCATCACACCGGAACCGGTCGGGCATTCGACCGTGAAATCGTCGCCGTAATAATGGTGGAAGCGTTGGAGCGATTCGATCAGCAGATAATTCACCGGGAACCAGATCGGGCCGCGCCAGTTGGAATTGCCGCCGAACAGACTCGTCTGCGATTCGCCCGGAACATAGGCGACGCGATGTTCCATGCCTTCGGAAGCGAACACATACGGATGGTCGCGATGATAGGCCGACAGGGCGCGCACGCCGAAATCGGACAAGAACTCGGTCTCATCGAGCATGCGTTTCAGCAGGCATTTCATGCGGTGGCCACGCAGCAGCGACAGCAGTCGGCGTTGGCCGCGGCCGGGTTGTTCCCAATGCGAAACCAATTTTGACAGTTCGGGCCGATTCTTCAGGAACCATTCCATGCGCTTAGTGAATTCAGGCACCCGTTCGAGCAGTTCCGGGTCGAGGGTTTCGACCGCGAACATCGGAATAAGACCGACCATCGAACGCACTTTCAGCGGCACCACGCGGCCGTCGGGCAGATTCAGGACGTCATAATAAAATTTGTCCTGTTCATCCCACAGACCGCGGCCGTTGCCGGACATGGTGGTCATGGCCTCGGCGATATGCAGGAAGTGTTCAAAGAATTTGGTCGCGGTGTCTTCGTACACTGGATTTTCGACTGCCAGTTCCAACGCGATACGCATCAGATTCAGCGCATACATCGCCATCCAACTGGTGCCGTCGGCCTGACTGATGTGGCCGCCGGTGGGCAACGGCGCGCTGCGATCGAATACGCCGATGTTGTCCAGGCCCAGGAATCCGCCCTGAAAAATGTTGTGGCCCTGAGAGTCCTTACGGTTGACCCACCAAGTGAAATTCAGCAGCAGCTTGTGGAACACGCGCTCCAAAAACGCACGGTCGCCAACGCCGCCGTTTTGTTTGCGGCCCATTTGATAAACGCGCCACGTGGCCCACGCATGCACCGGCGGATTCACATCACCGAAGGCCCATTCATAAGCCGGCAACTGACCATTCGGATGCATGTACCATTCGCGCGTCAGCAACAGCAACTGCCCTTTGGCGAAGGTGGGATCAACCATCGCCAACGGGATGCATTGAAAGGCCAAGTCCCAGGCCGCGTACCACGGGTACTCCCATTTGTCGGGCATCGACAGGATGTCGTCGTTGCGCAAATGCGGCCAGTCGCTGTTGCGGCCGTGGTCGCGTCCGGGCGGCGGCGGTGGTTGCGCCGGATCGCCTTTGAGCCAGGTCGGCACGTCGAAATGAAAGAACTGTTTGCTCCAGATCATTCCTGCCAGCGCTTGGCGCTGCACCAGTTTTGCATCAGGGTCGGTTAGGTCGGTTTGCAGTTCGGCATAGAATTGGTCAGCCTCGCGCCGGCGTTCAGCCACGATGGCGTCGAAGCGTGAAAATGGCTGTTTATGCCGCACTTTCGACAAGCGCACACGCACCAGTTGCTGACCGCCGGCGGGAATCGTCAAGCGGTGCAGTGCGGCGACTTTGGTGCCCAGGTGCGTTGGGTTCACTGCCGAGGCGTCGCCGTTTACGATCGCGTCATTGATGCCGTCTTTGAAATAGCCGACGGCGTCGTGCATGGCGAAGAGACGG
Source organism: Planctomycetota bacterium (assembly GCA_038229115.1). Lineage (GTDB taxonomy): Bacteria > Planctomycetota > UBA11346 > UBA11346 > UBA11346 > JBBROQ01. The sequence continues at coordinate 35,610 of JBBROQ010000004.1, forward strand.
CGCGAATTGGTGTCGTTGTCGCAGAACAGCAGCGCATCGGCGGCGTCGCAGGCGAAAAAATATGGATCAAGTTTGGGGTGCGAAACCGCCACGGTCTGTGCGCTGTCCGCGCGCAGGATTGGCTTCGGCGAGTTCTCTTTCCATGACCACGTATTGCGAAACCACAGTTGCGGCAGGATGTGTACGATTGCCGCTTCTGCCCCGCGATTGTGCACCGTCACCAGCATCAGCACGTCGTCGGGCGTGGCCTGTGCATATTCGACTTCGACGTCGACATAGCGATCGTCGTCGAACACGCCGGTATCGATTAATTCGTATTCCGGCTGCGTGACGCCACGGCGCGCATTCTCCGCGACTAATTCGGCATAAGGAAACGCGCGCAGCGGATATTTGTACAGCATACGCAGGTACGAATGCGACGGCGTGGCGTCTTCGTACCAATACAGTTCTTTCACGTCTTCGCCGTGATTGCCCTGCGCATTGGTCAGGCCGAACAGCCGCTCTTTCAGGATCGGGTCGTGGCCGTTCCATAGTGCCAGCGACAGGCACAGGCGTTGTTTGTCGTCGCTGATGCCGGCGATGCCGTCTTCGCCCCAACGGTACGCGCGCGAGCGTGCGTGATCGTGCGGCAGATATTCCCAGGCCGTGCCGTCGGGACTGTAGTCCTCGCGCACCGTGCCCCATTGGCGTTCGCTGACGTAGGGGCCCCAGTGTTGCCACGCTTCGCTGCCGGCGTGGTTGGCGGCCAAGCGTTGTTGTTCAAGCGTGGGTTTTCGTGCAGGCGAGGCGCGTTTCGGCATACGGCAAGATGGCACGGCCTTCGCGCGAATGCGACTGCGAACGTCCGGCATCGTTCTGGACCAATGGCGTTCGCGGTCGAGCATCCGCGCCCCATGACTACCGGCGCCCTTGTTACTGTCCCCGAACTTCAGGCCGAAGGCCTCGCGCAGCTGTTGAGCACGCGCGGCGGCTACAGCGTGATCCGCTTTCTGGCCACCGGCGCAGAGATGACGCAGGAACAGGATCATATTCTTCGCTATGCGCTGATGCCGGGCACGCGCGTTCGTGCGCAGACAGACGCTAAGAGCGCGGACACATCGACCGAATTCACCGGTGCGATCAGTGCCAGCCGCATTCAACGTGACGCCGCCAGCGGCCTGTTGGTATACGGCCTGCGTCGCGACGACGACGGCAGCGAGGTCAGCGTGCGCGAAGACGCAGTGCGGGCGTTGCTGTCGGTGGAAGATCCGGTGGAGCAACTGGCCACGGTGCAGTTCAACGATCTGCGCCCGCGTTTCGCCAAAGGCGGCAGCGCCAGCGCGCCCGAACCGTTCGCGGCGCAAATGGCCAGCGCGCGCGAAGAACTGCTCGCCTGGCGTGACGCGGCCTGGAGCACCACCGGCGGCGTGGTTGGCATCGCCAGCGCGCGCGTGCAGGCGCTGCCACATCAATTGCTGGTCGCGCGCCGTGCGCTCGCCGACCGCCAGATCCGGTTCCTGCTCGCTGATGAAGTCGGTCTGGGCAAGACCATCGAAGCGGGCCTGGTGATCCAATCTTTGCTGGCGATTAAGCCGACGTTGCGCGTGCTGGTGATCGTGCCGGGCGCGCTGTTGAGTCAGTGGTTCCTGGAACTGTACGTGCGCTTCGGCGGGCAAAGTTATCTGATGCTCGATGGCGAGCGGCTGCGTTCCTACGACGGCAATCCGTGGAGCGACGCGCAGTTCGTGTTGGCCTCAAGCCGCGCGGTGGAAGAGCTGGAAGGGAAAGGCGCGCTGCGCTTGGCGACGTCCTCATGGGACGTGGTGGTGGTCGACGAATGCCACCGCATGCAACCCGGCGGGCTTCTGTTCAAGCGCGTGGCCGTGCTCAGCAAAGCCAGCCCGCATGTGCTGTTGCTGTCGGCGACGCCGGCGCGGCAGCACGCCGATGCGTACCTGGCGCTGCTGGCGCTGTTGCAGCCGCGCGTCTGGCGACTCGATGATTTGGACGCGTTCCGCAGTCGGCTAAGCGCGCACGATCAGGTGGTGGCGCTGTTGACGCGCACCTTGGCGGCGGATTCGGTAAAGTTGGCGGCACTGGCCGGTGAATGGCGCGCGTTGCTGCCCGGCGATCGGTTGTTGGCGCAACATGCGAAGGCACTGGCGGCCGCGCCCGCGGACGCCGCGGCGCTTGCCGCGCTGCTCGCGCATGTGCGCGAACATCATCAATTGGATCGTCGCGTGATCCGTAATCGGCGTCAGGTGCTGACGCGTTTGGGCGCGGAAAGCGGCGTGCGCGCGTTTGCGCCGACCACGCGTTCGCGCGAGTTTGTCAGCTACACACCCGACGCTGCCGAGGCCGCGGTGCGGATCGCGCATGCGGCATATCGCGCGGTGTTGCTTGAAGGATTGAGCGAACCGCCGCCGCGTTTGGCGCATTGGCTGACGCAAATTGAATTGGCGCTGGCCGCGCATCCGTCGGTGTTGGAGCGGATGCTGGCGATGCGCGCCACGGTGTTGGCCGAGCCGGAGGAATTCGCCAGCTATCGCACGCGTGCTCGACCCGGTGAAACCCTGGCGCAGGTATTGCGCTCGGATCTATCCGAAAACGAAATCGCCAGTCACGTCGCAATCAGCGCCGCCTGCCATTGCGATCGCCCGGGCGAAACCGAGGCCCTGGTCGAACTGCGGCGCACGACTGCGGCGTGGCTGAAACAAGCGACGCGCAAACCGACTGCACGTCTGAGCGAACTGTGCGCGCGGCTGACCACGTTCTGGAACGAGCATCCGCAGGAAAAAGTTTTGGTGTTCACCACCCATGCGTTGGCGGTGGCACCGTTGGCCGAAGCGCTGCAACGCGAGTTCGGCGAAAACGCGGTGGAAACCTTCGGCGCGCATCAGGACACCGCCGAGCGCGAAGAATCGGCGCGGCGTTTTCAGACCGACGATCGCTGTCCGATTTTGGTTTGCGATCCGTTGGGTGGCGAGGGCCGCAATTTTCAATTCGTCTCAGTAGTCGCGCATCACGACCTGCCGTGGTCGGTGGCCGCGGTCGAACAGCGCATCGGCCGCGTCGATCGTTTGGGCCGCGATGGCGATATCCCGAGTTGGATCCTGGCCCCGGATGATGCGACCGCGGTCGACGCGGCGTGGGGCGAATTATTGGATCAGGCGGTGGGCGTGTTCAGCGCCTCGTCGTCGGGTTTGGAATTTGTCAGCGACGCGCTGGAAACCCTCGCCCTGGGCGCGGCGTTGACGGGCGGCGGCGCCGGCGTGCGCGCGGCGATGCCGCAGGCGATCGCCTTGGTCGGCGCTGAACGTGACGAACGCGATCGGCAAGAAGACGATGGTTTCCACGCCGATGCGGCGGCCTACGCCGCGGCCGGCCGCGACAGCGCCGCGTTGTCGGCGAACGCCGCGCCGGCCGGCGCGTTGGCGCGCTGGATCCGTGGAATGGGCGGCGAAGCGCGGCGCGAAGAAGAAGCGCCGCGCGCCTGGCGGTTGCGTACCCGTTACAGCGAAGACCCAGCATTTGGCGTGTTCGAACGCGAGGTCGCGTTGTCGAAACCGCAGTTCGCGTTTCTGGGCATCGGCAATCAGTTGGTTGATCGGTTGGTGGATGACGCTGCCAGCGCGCGGTGGGCGCGGGCCAGTGCGTGGCGGCGTGCGACAACTCCGAATGGCGGGCCGACGTGGTCGGGCATTCGTGCCATGTATGTGCTGATGCCCGACTACGCGCCGTTGGTCGCGGCCGGACTGCGGTTGGACGTGCTGCGCCGACTGTTCATCGCCGCGCCGCCGTTGCGGGTATTGGTGTGCGCGAATGAAAGCGACGGCGCGTTGGTCACCGACGCGGCGATTTTGGCGCTGGTCACGCCGCCGTTTTCCAGCCGCGCCGGCGACGCCGCGCTGAGCATCGCCACCAACCGCGAAGTTTGGACGCGGCCATTGTTGGCCGGCACGCCGGAAAAAGTCACCGCCTGGCAAACCGGCGTGCGCCGTGCGGCCGCGACTGCGACGGCGCACATTAAGGCGCGGTTGGAATCAGAACGCGCGCGGGCGCGGGTTGCCTTAGACGCGCGATTGGATCCGGCATTGGCCGCGATCCTGTCGACCGCTGCCGCGGCCGGCGTGCGCTTTGGTGCTGACCACGCCGAAACCCGCAGCGCCACCGCCGAAGCCGCAGAAGAAGATCGCCAAGTCACCGCGCTGCGCGCGGCCGTCGATGGCGCGACCTTTGACCTGGAAGGCATCGCGTACGTGAAGTTGGGCTGAGGCCGGCTTGTTCATCATTGGCTGATGCCGATGCGTCGAGCGCTTAAAAATTCGACTGCGCGGGTGCAGCGGTGTCGCTGGCCAGCGGTTTGGCTTTGGGTGCCTGCGCGCGCACTGCGGGCGTCACGGTCGCGATCCAGACGTTGAGGTGGCGTGCCGTGCTGGATTCCATCCAGTCCGGATGCTGCGCGATCATCGCGGTGAAACGGGTGCTGGCGGCGTCGTACTGGCCAAGGGTGATTTCATAGAGGCCACGGTAATAGTTTAGGCAGTCGCCGTCAGCGGTCTGCGGGATTTCCTTTTCCGCTTCAGTCCACGGCAGTTCACCGGATAGCCAACGGCCGGCGAGCAGCATATCGGGTGTGGCGTGGTTCTTTTCGAGCACCGCGACGAGTTGTTTCCAGTCAGGATCATGACCCGCGTAGAGGCGTTCGAGCAAGGCCCATTCTAATGTGCGGCGGGCGATGCTGGAGCTAGGTAGGTTGAAGGATTCGGACTCCCGTCCCGGTTCCATCAGCTTGGCCGCGCTCATCTGCTGATGGTCCGTAAGCAGATCGCCGAGCTCTAGCGCACAGGCACCATGCATGATGCAGGTGGTGGCGTCGGTATCATCGCTCGCCTTGAGAGCGGCAGAAAAATCAGCAGCTAGACCCAATTCCAGTAATCGACTCAATAAAAATCCACGTTCCCACTGCGATCGCTCTCGCCAGAAGCGACGTTCGTCGCCAAGCGCATCTGGATGCCGCACCATCGCGCCGGTGCTGACGTAGGACAGGTGCCCTAGAAATGGGAGCAGCGCCCGCAACTCGTCCAAAGCGGGATGCTCGCCATGTAGCAGCACCATCAGCGCTGCCTCGCCATAATCTCGGTCGTTTAACTGTGACGTGAATGGATGCTGCCCCGCGCTGGCGAGCTTGGCCAGTGCACTGGCCGACGCTGCCGCAGTTTCTGGATGCTGGGTGGCCAATGCACGGCGGCACAATTCGACATGTAATCGGTAGAATCCCGGATCGGCCGCTGCGGCCGCCAGCATCGGCGTCGGATGCCATGCCCGCGCCCGCTCGCGCGCATTCCTGTCGACAAACTGATAGCCGCTGGCTGCCAAGCCCGGCGCGTGGCGGTCGCCATGCGCCAACGCGGCACCGGGAATGACCACCAGCGCCGGCGTGCCCGGTGATGACCACAGCAGCCGGCAGCCCGCGCCGCCGCCGCCCTGCTCGAATTCCAGCATCAGTGCGTGCCAACCAGCGCTAAGCGCGAAGGCACCTTGGCGCTGCTGCATCCCATGGTCGCCGGCGTTGTCGATCACACCGCCCTTATCCAAGTGCAGGCGCGAACCGTCGTCGGATTCGGTTGCGATGTGATAGACGCCGGCTTGTTCAATCTTCAGGAAGCCACGCCAAACCACTGCCAAGTTTTCGGAAGCACCCAAATTGGGCCACGGCAGCGCAGTCTGATCGACGGTGGC
>JBBROQ010000005.1:0-39150 GCA_038229115.1 Planctomycetota bacterium
AAATCTGTGGCGCTGCGCATCCCGACACTAACCGACTGCAAAATTCATTACACGCAGAAGGAACATAAACGGCATGAAGAAACCAGCATGTTCATCACCGAAGGCGATTCTGCCGGCGGTTCATTGGTGACTTGTCGCGATGTCGACACGCAAGCGATCTTCTCTATTAAAGGCAAGCCGCTGAACTGTTACGGCCTGGGGCGCGACACCGTCTACAAGAACGAAGAGCTGTATAATATCATGTCGGCGCTTGGGATCGAAAACGGGCTGGACGCGCTGCGCTACAACCGCGTCGTCATCGCCACAGACGCCGACGTCGATGGCATGCATATTCGCAACCTTCTGCTGACGTTCTTCCTGCGCTTCTTCGAAGAACTCGTCACCCGTGGTCATGTGTACATTCTCGAAACGCCGCTGTTTCGCGTCCGCAACAAGCAGGCCACGCGTTACTGCTATAGCGAAAGCGAACGCAACGCTGCGCAAGCCGAACTGAAGAATCCCGAGACCACTCGCTTTAAAGGTCTGGGCGAGATCAGCCCGAAGGAATTTGGTCAGTTCATCGGCGACGACATTCGTCTGGTGCAGGTGAATGTCGAAAGCTTGGCCGAAGTGGCGAAATCGCTGGAGTTCTTTATGGGCAAAAACACCCCGGCGCGGAAGGACTTCATCGTCCAAAACCTGATCTACGAGACCAACTGACATGACCTCGCTTAAACCGCTCATGGAGCGGAACTTCCTCGAATACGCCAGCTATGTGGTGGTCGATCGCGCCATTCCCGAAATCCGCGACGGCTGCAAACCGGTACAACGGCGCATCCTGCACACGTTATTCACGATGGACGACGGCAAGTTCATGAAGGTCGCGAATGTCATCGGCGAATGCATGAAACTGCATCCGCACGGCGACGCGTCGATCGGCGACGCCCTGGTCGTTCTTGCAAACAAAGGTTATTCGGCCGGAAATGATACGCTTGGGTATTTTATCGAGCGGCAGGGTAACTTTGGCAATATCTTCACCGGCCACGGCGCTGCGGCCGCGCGGTATATCGAATGCCGCCTGACGCCGTTGGCGAAAGAAACACTGTTCAATCCAGCACTGACCACATTCACGCCCAGTTATGACGGTCGTAAGGAAGAGCCGCTGTCGCTGCCGGCAAAGATTCCGGCGATTCTGCTGCTGGGTACCGAAGGCATCGCGGTGGGCATGGCCACTACGATTCTCTCACACAACTTCGGCGAATTGCTGATGGCGCAAATCAAGATTCTCAAAGGCGAACGCTTTAAATTATATCCAGATTTCGCCACCGGCGGCCTGATGGATGTGACGGACTATGCCGACGGCAATGGTTCAGTGAAAATCCGCGCGCGCATCGACAGCCTCGACGACAAGTCCGTAGTGGTGCGCGATATTCCATTCGGAACCACGGTGGAATCGCTGATTAATTCGATCGAAAGCGCGGTCGAAAAAGGCAAGGTCAAGATCAGTGAGATCTCTGACCGAACCGGCGAACAGGTCGAGATCGTATTGAAACTGGCGCGCGGCACGCATGCCGACGAGGTGATTCCGCAATTGTACGCCTACACTGACTGCGAGGTGAAACTCACCAGCAATATTGTAGTGATTCGCGAGCGCAAACCGGCCGAATTGACGGTCACCGAGATTCTTACCGCCTGCACCGATGCGCTGGTAAAGCAGATCCATGCCGAACTTGAGCACGAACTCGCCGGACTCATCGACAAACGTCATTACCTAACGCTCGAACAGATCTTTATCGAGAACCGGGTCTACAAGCGTATCGAAACCGCGACCAGCGAAGCCGGAGTCGATCAAGCCGTGCGCTCCGGCATGGCGCCATTTTCCGCGCAATTCGTGCGCGAACTGGTTGATTCCGATGTCGAACGGTTGCTGGAATTGCGCATAAAACGCATCTCGCAGTACGATATCGACAAGAACCGTAAAGATATCGACGACATCATTCGCTCAATAACGGCAGTGCGTAATAAACTTAAAGATCTCACCGGTACCACTATCGCCTGGATTGAATATCTGCACGGCAAGTATGCCAAGCTATTCCCACGCCGAACCAAAGTGAAAGCGATGGAGGAGATCGACAAAAAGTCGTTGGCGACCGCCAACATCAAACTGGTCTATGATGCCAGCACTGGTTTCTTTGGCTCTAGCGTACGCAGCGGCGACCGCGAATTAAAGGTAACGGAATACGACCGAATCATCGCTATTATGGACGACGGCCGCTATCGCATCATGGCGCCACCAGAAAAAACCGTTCTGGAAGGAAAACTGCTGTATCTGGACGTGTTTGATCCTGAGGGCGGCCTAAGCTTCACCATGGTCTATCGCGATAAGGACAAGGAACCCTGGGCAAAGAAAACCACCATCGCTAGTTTCATCAAGGATAAGGAATACGAACTGATCAAAGACAGCGACGGTAAGATACTCTATTTCACCACCGCCACGCCGGGCATGGTAAACGTGCAGTTCATTCCGCAGAAGGGCCAACGCGTCACTGACATTGACGTGAATCTGGCTACTATCGAACCCTGTGGCCCGGCCACGCGCGGCACCAAGATCGCCGACAAACCGACCCAGCGGGTGGTGCGGAAGACGTGACCTAAGCTGTGGATTAACTCACAGAAAATCTCAAACTTTCAGCGCACGAGAACGCGCCAAAGTGCCGCTGCCATCAGCATCGCGCGCATGGTCCAACCAACCGTACGGATCCAGTTGCTGTGTACCAGCCAGCGATGCGCGCCGGGGTCAAATCCGTTTACAGAAAATCGTTCATGCACTGGCACCTGCAAGGCGAAGGTGCTCAACCACATCAGTACCACCAACGCCACACCAACTATCATCCACCAGCGTGGGATTCCTGCCGGAATATAAATCACTAACGCAATCGCGGTGGCCAATTCAATGACCATCGCCGGCAGCACGACTGGGGTTATTAATCGCTGATGTGCTTGTTCATAATCGGCGAAGTGCTCGGATCCGACATTCGCGAACAATGGATAGTGCACGATTTGGATCAGCCAAATCACTCCGGCCATGAACCACGTCGCCGTAAAATTTATCAACAACAGTAACAGATCGATAGGCATGCAGCGTTTACGCGCCAATATTAAGAGCGGATGCGCACTTCACCGCCAGAATCACGCCGCAGTATCGATCGATGGCACTATGCTTGGAACGGTCAGATATGGATTTATTGCAGACGATTGTGGCGTGGCTGCCGGCGCGCTTGATCTGGCCAGTGCGCCTTGCGCGTCGACTTTGAATTTCGCCAACATGGATAGTAATGATTGCAGGAAAGTATGTTTCGCGCTGGCATGCGCTGCCGGCACTGAAGCATCAGCTACTTCGGGCAAAGCCGGCATTGATGCATTCTGTGCCGACGCTGCAGCGCCTGCGTCATCGGCCGCATCCGTTCGGCCGCTGACGTCAACGCTGTGTGTTACGAATATTTCGCGTGAATAGTTGAGCGACAGAGTGAACTGCTTGCCGCTCTCATCTTTCACCACGCCATTAATCGCTAAGTGCGTCGAGGATAAAGCGGTCGCATTCTGATGATAGTCGTAGCCATTCGCGTCGCTGCTCATGTGCTCATACTGCGAACTGGCGTCGGTTTTTTCGAATGACACGTCGAGCGATATAGCGCTCAGACCTTTCACCCCGAACATCTTTCCCAGAAGTGCCAACATCGAACCGGAACCGGCATCGTCAGAGGCGGCTGCAGGGGCCGCTGCCTTTTCCGACAAGTCCGTTGCCGTTGCTGTTTCGGTGGATTTCGCTCGGGCCAATACCGCCAAGCGATCGCTCATCGCACCCAAGGCGTCGAGCAGTCCGCGTCCGGAAAAACCCTGATGTTTATTACTGCTTTCGGCTGATTCACGATCGTGGCGCGGCGTGCTTGAGGTTGGCTCACCTGCTGATTTCACCGCAGCGGGCGCCGACGCCGCGGCCTGCCGACGCTGCGCCGCAGCTAGTACAGAATCCGGCGTACCGGCGAACAGACGTGGGGCGTGTACTTGCATGCGTGCCAGCAGCATCGGCGCCCACGCTGGGGACTTGAGCGCAGATTTTCATCTGACGCTCAGCCGGCGTGTTCAAACCCCGACCACGGCAACGGCACAAGACGTTGCATGCGGTCTTCGATCCACGCGCCGGGTTGTTCGATCAGCCAGCCGACGCGCGCGAGCGGCTGCGGAAAAGGCCACGCGATTGCCAATTCGGGCCAGCGATCGGCAGCAACCGCGAACAGCAATTCAAAGTCCTCGCCATCGCACATTACTGCACGCGAAGTATCGCTGATCGGCGGAACATCGTCATGCACCGGGACATCTTCCGGCAGCAAGATACAACCGCAGCCACTCGCGACCGCGAGTTTCGGCGCGTCGGCGCCAAGGCCGTCAGTCAAATCCATCATCGCATGAACATACTCCCGATCGGCCAACCATTGGCCCTCGGCGAATCGTGGTTCCGGACGCAGATGCCGACCTGAAGCAAAACTGCCGCCGAGCGGCCCGGTCACTACCAGAAGATCACCGACGCCGCCGCCGGAACGATACACGAAGCGATTGCTGGCGCGTTCGCCCCAGACCGTCACCGCAATCGATAGTTGGTCTGCGCCGGTGGTATCGCCACCTAACAAAGGACATTCGTGGCGCATCAATTCTGCACTCAGGCCATCCATGATCGCGTCCGCCGGCCAGCGCGCCGGACAGCATAAAGCCACCACCGCGCCCACCGGCCGTGCGCCCATTGCCGCAAGATCTGATAATGCTGCCGCCGCGGCTTTGCGCCCGATCAATGTTGGATCATCGGTCGGCAAGAAATGCCGGCCCTCGATGATCGCATCTACCGATAAACAGGTCGGCCCGCGAGGCTGCCAGACACAACAATCATCACCAATGCCGATCATTCCGGTCGGATCGCTGACGCGCGCGCGGACATGGGCAATCAGTTCGTTCTCGCGCACGCGTAAAGCCCCCTGTCTTTTGCTTGAGGGCTCAGCGGCGCAATTCAGCTTTACGCGCACTCACGGCTAAGCGGGTTTCAGCCACACGCCGTTCAAGTTCCTGCACTCGATGCGGATCCCCGGGAAAAACCGGGTGATAGAGGTCATTCAGCGTCGACAGCAGCGCGCGCTGCTCATCCAAAAGGGATTCAAGGGCAGGATCAAGATCAACAGGCGTGGTCATGGTCGAGTCAGTTCGTTATGGGTGGAAAGTTCTCAAAAATTCAATGAGCGAAAGGCTGCGGCACGCCTTCGGGCAGAGTCAATATTTCGACGCCACGTTCAGTGACGAGAATGGTGTGTTCAAACTGCGCACTGCGCTTCAGATCGGCAGTGACAGCAGTCCAATGATCGTCCCAGCTTTCGTGTTTCCACGTGCCTTCATTGATCATCGGCTCAATGGTAAACGTCATGCCTGGCACCAATTCCGTGCGCGCAGCAACATCGAAATAATGCGGCACCTGCGGATCTTGATGGAACTGCTCACCAATGCCGTGGCCAACGAAGGCGCGCACCACGCCATAGCCGTGGCTTTCGGCGTGGGTTTGGATCGCCTTGCCGATGTCGCGAATGAACCCACCGGGCTTCACCGCGCCGATGCCCAGCATCAAACATTCGTGCGTGATCTCGACCAAGCGCCGACCAGCGGCATCGACGTCGCCGACCAGTACGGTTTCGCTCAAGTCGCCGTGCATGCCGTCAAGATAAATGGTCATATCAAGATTGACCATGTCGCCATTTTCAAGTTCGCGCGAATCAGGAATGCCGTGGCAGATGACTTCGTTCACCGACGTACACATTGATTTCGGATAGCCGTGATAATTCAGCGTGCTGGGATAGCCGCCCAGATCGATATAGGCCTGATGCGCGACTGCATCAACGGCGTCAGTGGTGACACCGGGGAGGGTCGCGTGCTTGGCGATATCCAACACCTGTCGCGCGGCCCGACAGGCGCGACGCAGACGCGTTAGCTGCTCGGGCGTTTTCACTAAGGTGCGCGCGCGTGGCTGCTGTGGCTTGCCAGTAATGGCGTAATCGGGACGCACGATGTGCTCGGGCACCAGGCGCATTGGCGACACTACGCCTGGGCGCACCGGCCGGAAACCGACCCGCGGGGATTCACGCGGGAACGCCGGCGCGCCAGAAATTGCGCCTGAACCAAGGGTTTTTAGCAGATCGCGCGCCTGATGGCAGCGCTTGTATTTGACGCCACTGCCGCACCAGCAGAGGTCGTTGGGGCCGAGTTTCGGTGCGGCGGTGCGCTGGTCGCGTTGCATGTGGGGCGCAGCCTAGCAACCGCCGCAAGCCCGACCACCCACGCGAAAATGGATCGGGTAACGTGATCAAACTGCCCCGAGCTCGACCGGCGCCCAACGTACGCAGCATGCGCGCATGCGCACCGCCATCAGCACCACCGACGCCCCCGCCGCCATCGGCCCGTATAACCAAGCCATCCGTCACGGCGATTTACTTTGGTGCTCAGGCCAATTGGGCTTGGATCCAACCACCGGCAAACTTATCGGAGACAGCACTGCGGCACAGACCGAACAAGCGCTGCGCAACCTCGACGCTGTCTGCTGCGCCGCCGGAACCTCGCTGGCGAATGCGCTGCGCTGCACCGTATTCCTGATCGATATGGCCGACTTCGCGACTATGAATGCGGTCTATGAGCGATTCTTTTCCACGCCATTTCCGGCCCGCGTAACGGTGCAGGCAGCAGCATTGCCAAAAGACGGGCGGGTAGAGATTGATGCGGTGGTCGCGCTGTGACGACTAAACACAACTTCGTCAGCATTCATCTAGATAACTGAGATACTCGCTTAAGAGATAAGTCGCCGCTTCAACGCTGGAACATTGCGCAGCGGCTTCGAGTAACGCCGATATGTTACTATCTATTTCTCCCCAATCCCATAACCGTAGGATCATGACGCCATCCTCAAGGAATCCATTTCTTGCGTATAGCCATAGCTTGTCTGCGGATATGAACCGAACATTGAACATCGCTGATTTTTTGTTGTCGATGTTAACTATCAACATGGCGTAAACATCAAAACTGCGGAGATCATCCGGCGCATTACCCGTGATGCCGTCATAGAATCGCCAATCGCGCGGTCGAACAATCATGTGATCGCGATTGATATCAGCGGTCCGGAATCGTCGGTGTAGGTCCACGCTGAACGCTACTGAGGACCAATCCCGAAAGCGCACCCAGAACAAACACGGCGACCATGCCGCGCAGCAATAGGGCGCCGAAGAACGGAATCTGCTCGGCGTTGATTCGGCCCCAGCGCACTAATAGGCGATAGATCGCGAGTTGCACCAGCGCCAGCACCAGGCCCAGAACCGGCACCGCGAGGATGGTGAGAAACAGCGCCAGAATCGGCATTGTCAGCGTTGCGCAGCAGTGGCCGCGGCCTGCACCCACACGCCGCGGTCGGGCAGCAGTTCTTGCAGCGGACGCACCTGATAATCAGCGCGTTTCAACTGCCGTAGAGCGCTGATGAGCGCGGCAGCGGCGGTCAGGGTGGTGAAATACGGCGTGCCGGACACCGCGCACGAGCTACGGATCTTGCCTTCATCACTGCGGCCGCCGCGGGCATTCGGCGTGTTGATGACAAACGCCAGTTCGCGCAGATGACCGATGACAGTATCGCCGCCGTCTTTAACTTTATTCAGCACCTGCACCGGAATACCGTTCTTCGCGAGCACCACGCCGGTGCCGCGGGTCGAATAGAGTTCATACCCAAGATCGACGATTTGCTGCGCCAGCGCAATCATCAGACGTTTGTCATTATCGCGCACACTGACGAAGACTTTGCCTTGCAATGGGATGGTGCTGCCGGCACCCATTTCTGCTTTGTAAAATGCTTCGCCAAAGGTTGGCGCGATGCCCATTACTTCGCCGGTCGATTTCATTTCCGGGCCCAATACCGTATCAACGCCGGGGAACTTGTTGAACGGCAGGACGGATTCTTTCACACAGAAATGATGCGGTTCGCTGCGTGCGGCGGCCTCTGGACCGGTCAAACCCAGTTCTTTCAGGGTGCGGCCGGCTTGCACCAACGCGGCGATCTTTGCCAGCGGCACGCCGGTAGCTTTGGCTACGAAGGGCACGGTGCGCGAGGCGCGTGGATTCACTTCGATCAGATACACGTCTTCGTTGCGGATCGCGAACTGCACATTCATCAAACCGCGCACGTCAAGGTTCTTGGCCAAGGCTGCGGTGATGTCGCGCATGCGTACGACGATGCGCGAAGAAAGCGAATAACTGGGGATCACGCACGACGCATCGCCGCTGTGCACGCCGGCCTCTTCGATATGTTCCAACACGCCGCCGATATAGATATCGGTGCCGTCATAGACTGCATCGACGTCGACTTCGATGGCGTTTTCTAAGTATTTGTCGATCAACACCGGCGCGCCAGCAGCAACCTCCATTGCTAAGCCGACGAATTTTTTCAGCTCCTGCTTGCTGGGCACGATTTCCATCGCGCGGCCACCCAACACGAAACTGGGGCGCACCACTACCGGATAACCAATACGCTCGGCGACGATCGCGGCTTCTTCCAGACTGCGCGCGATGCCGTTGGCGGGCTGGCGCAGATGAATGCGCTCGAGCGCTTCTTTGAATTGTTCGCGATCGCCGGCGCGATTGATGTTGCTGGGACTGGTGCCGATGATCGGCAAGCCGGCGACTTCGAGTTGCAGTGAAATATTGAGCGGCGTCTGGCCGCCGAATTGTACGATGATGCCGATTGGCTTCATTACGCGATTGATCTCTAGCACGTCCTCTGCGGTCACTGGCTCAAAGAACAAATAGTCGCTGGTATCATAGTCGGTCGACACCGTTTCCGGGTTCGAGTTGACCATGATCACTTCGTAACCGTCAGCGCGCAGCGCGAAGGCAGCGTGGCAGCAGCAATAATCAAACTCAATGCCCTGGCCGATGCGGTTCGGACCACCGCCGAGCACCATGATCTTCTTCGATTCCTTGTGCGGCGCTTCGGATTCGTCTTCGTAGGCGGAATAATAGTAGGGTGTGTAGGCAGTGAATTCAGCCGCGCAGGTATCGACCAGTTTATAAGCCGGATGCACGCCCTGCCGCCAGCGCAGTTCGCGCACGGCTTCTTCGCTGGCGTTCCACAGGACGGCCAGTTGCTTGTCGCTGAAACCGTCGCGTTTGGCGCGGCGCATCGCGTCGACATCACAGCGCGCCATGCCCAATTCTTTTATCAGGGCCTCGTGCTCGACGATGGTGCGCAGATGGCGCACGAACCACGGATCGATGAATGTCGCCGCAGTGATTTCGGCATCGGTCGCGCCGGCCTGCATGGCCAAACGCACGCCGAAGATGCGGTGGCTGGTGGGCCGGCTGATCTGGGTGAGCAGTTCCTGTTTTTCGATCGCAAAACCAACATCGGCGGCATTCTTCGGCCCCAATCCATTGGCGCCGATTTCTAAACCGCGCAGCGCTTTTTGCAGTGATTCGCGGAACGTTCGGCCGATGGCCATGACTTCGCCGACGGATTTCATCTGATAGCCAAGCG
This sequence comes from Planctomycetota bacterium, assembly GCA_038229115.1. GTDB lineage: Bacteria > Planctomycetota > UBA11346 > UBA11346 > UBA11346 > JBBROQ01. The sequence goes on from JBBROQ010000005.1 coordinate 9,581, forward strand.
TGTCGTCGGCCTCGCTGAACTTTTCAAAAGCGAAGCGCGGAATCTTCGTCACTACATAATCAATGGTCGGCTCGAAACAGGCCGGCGTTTCGCGCGTGATGTCGTTCTTGAGTTCATCCAGGGTATAGCCGACAGCGAGTTTCGCGGCGATCTTTGCGATTGGAAAACCGGTGGCTTTGGACGCCAAGGCGCTGGAACGCGACACGCGTGGATTCATTTCAATCACTACCATGCGCCCGTCGACGGGATTGGTGGCGAATTGAATGTTACTGCCGCCGGTTTCGACGCCAACCGCACGGATGATGGCCAAGGCCGCATCGCGCATGCGCTGATATTGGCGATCGCTCAGCGTCTGAATCGGCGCGACGGTGATCGAATCCCCGGTGTGGACGCCCATCGGATCAAGATTTTCGATCGAACAGACGATCACGACATTATCTTTTTTGTCGCGCATTACCTCTAATTCGAATTCCTTCCAACCGAATAGCGATTCTTCGATCGAAATCTCGCTGGTACGACTCGCGGACAGGCCGCGCCGGCAAATCGCTTCGAATTGTTCTTCGCTAGTGGCGAGGCCGCCGCCGGTGCCGCCCATGGTGAATGACGGCCGAATCATGCAGGCCTTCGGGCCACCGGGCTGCCACAACTTAAAGCGATTTTTTATCGCCAGCACCTGATCCCAGCTGGTCGCCATTTCGGCCCGCGCCATGCCCAGGCCCAAACGCTTAATGATACCGGCGAATTCCTCACGCGATTCCGCGCGTTTGATCACCTCGTGGGTAGCGCCGATCATCTCGATGCCGAACTCTTCCAAGGTGCCATTTTCATACAGCGCCATCGCGGCGTTCAGCGCCGTTTGACCGCCAAGAGTGGGCAGCAGCGCGTCCGGACGTTCGCGCTCAATAATTTTACGAATGGTGCCGGGCGTGATCGGTTCGATGTAGGTCGCGTCCGCCATTTCCGGATCGGTCATGATGGTCGCGGGGTTCGAATTGACCAAAACGATGCGGTAGCCTTCTTCGCGCAGCGCCTTGCAGGCTTGGGTGCCGGAATAATCGAATTCGCACGCCTGGCCGATGATGATCGGCCCCGAGCCGATGATGAGAATACTGCGGATATCCGTGCGTTTTGGCATGCTGCGATCCTGAGGCGACGATCCCGGGAGCGCCCTGAAAAGGGACCGGTACGGGCCGCGTGCGGGTGGGGAAATTCAAACTCGCGGAAGGCTAGGGCGCGAACCATCTGCGCAAGGCTGCCGGCCACCATTTAGATCATTAGCGAAACAGATCCGGATCAACGCGACGCAAACTGGTGAAGCCGCCTTCGCCAAACAGCACCAAATGATCGCTTAGGAAAATATCGACCGTGCGCCCGGCCAACACCAACCGCCGGGTGATGTCGAGATCGGCGCGCGAAGGATTGGGATTGCCGGTGGGATGATTGTGCACCGCCAGCGCCGCCACCGCGCCGGCGCTAATTGCCGCACGAAAGAACGCGCGCGGGCCGCCATCGGTGCCATCGACGTCGCCACGCGACACCACGCGCGGTAGTCCGATCAAGCGGTCGCGGCTGTCCAAGGGCAGGCACCACAACTCTTCGTGCATCAGCCCGACCATCATCGGCGTCAGCAACGCCACCACGTCTTCGGGCGTCTTGATGATGGGCCGCGCGCGCAGTGCGGCATGCGACAAGCGTCGCCCCAGCTCGAACGCCGCCGCCATTTCTGCGGCTTTTGCCGGGCCTAGGCCGTGCGCCTCGGTCAGTTGCGACACGTCCAAGCGCGCGAGTTCGACCAAGCCGCCATGTTCGTGCAGTAATCGTTGTGCAAACGCCAACACACCTTCCTCGCCCGGGCCGGTGCGCAGCAGCAGCGCCAGAAGCTCGGCGTCGTCGAGCGCATCGATGCCGCTGCGGAGCGCCTTTTCGCGCGGACGTTCGCCTTCGGCCAACCGCTCCAGCGCGCGGCTGACGGGTGGTTCGGGCAAAGCGATCACGGGCGTGGTCGGTCGGTCTGACAACAGCAGCGAATAGCCTTCGCGCGCCTCGTTCACCCACGCACCGGCGCGCAGTTCACCGGCGGTTTCCAGGCGGCGCAAATAATCCACCGCGTCGTAGTGCGGTACCTGCGCGGCTAGCAAACTGGCGAGCGTCACCGGCTCGGCGCCAAGCGCCGCGCGCAGAAACCGGCGCGTCGGCTCTGGCCGTTCAGTAAGGCGCGCGGTCAGGACCAACATGCAGAATCCCTGGTAAAATCAGCATCGCCAGCGCCCATGCCGCCAGAATCGCAATCAGCACATACAGCAACCGACGCGAACGCGGCGGCGTCGGCACGGTGGAAAGCGCCTGCGTGGCGGCCTGTTGGGCGCTCTCGGCGGTGGCTGCGAACATTGCGACGGTGCTAGCGACCGCGGCGATGTCGGCAGCGCTTGGCGCGGCGGCAGCAGTGGGCAACGCCGCATCGGCCGAGGTGGTCGCAACGCCGGCGGTCGTAGCGGCCTCGACCGCAGTAGCGGTGGCCTGTGCCAGGGTGCGATCATCTGGCGCCGCAGCCGAGCGCTCACGCAACTGCGCCGCCGCGTCATGCGTGAATACCGCCGCGCGGTACGCCGCGTGCGCCTGCGCGTACACCGTCGCACGCGCGGCGGTCAAAGCGGCGATGCGGCCGGCCTCGGCAAAACTGCTGTCGTAATGCGCGGGCGGCGCCGGCGGTTCATAGCGCGCGCCTTCGGGCAGATCCTGCGGCAGCTGCAGCCACCGCACCAAACGCACGCCGAACAGCACCATGCCGGAAAACGCAAATAGTGCGCTCGTCATTGCGCCAAATACCACGATCACCGGTTGCAGCTCGACAGGCGCCATGCGCGCACGCTAGACCACCATCGCACAACGTCCACGACAGGCGCAGCGCTGCGCCAGCGATCTCGACCGGCGCTGCGAGCACAAACACCGCTGCGAGGTAGACTCGTACAGCCGCAGGAGAGCCCGCCCATGAACCAGTCCGCCAGCCGTCCGTCCGTGTCCTCGCCACAGGATCTGCTTACGCGTCTGCAACAACACTTGGCGCAGGATTTGGAGCAATCGGTGGCGTGGTTCACCACCGAGATGCCGGCGCACTACCTATCGAGTACCTCGGCCGACGAGCAGGCGCTGCACCTTGAACAAATTCACAGTCTGCGCCGCGCACAGGAACGTCGACTGACGCTGATCGATGATGCGACCAACGGCAAGCTGCTGGCGTTTGGCGAACCGTCGCGCCACGGCCTGGATGACGTGTTGGCGCTGATTCAGGGCCATCGCGATCAGCTCATCCATCGCGTCGAGCTGAACACCAGCCGCGATCGTTCGCTGTTTCTCTACGCCTTTGCCTATGGCCACGCCGCACTACCGGCGGGCGTCGATCTGGCCGCGCATCGGACGCAGATCCTGACCGCGGTGTGCGCGCAGGATCATGCCTGTTCGTTGACCGCAGCGCGATTTTTGGATGCCGTCGATCAAGGCTACCTGGCCCGTTCCAGCGTCCAACGCGTGGTCCGGCACATCCGCGCCTGGACGCAGTTGGGCGCACATGACGACGTGCGCGTGGTGGTCGAAGAAATGCACGACGGCACCCACACCACTCGGCTGCTGTTGGCCGCGGCCGGAGCCAGCCCTTGGCCGGTGTTGGGGCATGTGGCGCGGGTGCTGGCGCGCTACCGCTTGGCGCTCGCGCGCGGGTACCTGGATTTGGTGCCCGCGGCCGGCGTGAACGATTCCGGCAGAGCGCTGATTGCGACCGTGTACGTCACTACGGCTGACGGTCAGCCGCTGCACGGGGAGTTGCTTTCGGCGGTGGCGCAGGACTTGGCAGCCGCGCGCCGACCGCAGGCCGATGTGCTGATGGCGCGCTATCGCGATGGCACGTTTGAGCTCGATCAATTGGACGCGCTGCGCGCTGCCGTGGCCTGCGCTGGCTATCTGCTGGCACCTGATTTTCCGTATTTGGACGTGCCTGAAGTCGGGAACGATCTGATCGCCACCCAACCGGATTTTGCCCGCAGTTTAGTCGGATTGATCGAAGCGCGTTTCCATCCCACACGGCATACCGACGCAGCGACGTGGCAGGATCAGCAGCAGCGCGTGGCGAGCTTCGCCGCGAACCTCGACAGCGCCGCCGGGCGCGCGGTGGCCGACGCGCTACTGCACGTCGTCACGGCAATGCAGCTGACAAATCTGTACGTGCCCGGGCGCTTGGGCGTTTCCTTTAAGCTGGATCCGGCGCTCTTACCCAATGCCCGGTTCGTCCACGTGCCGTTTGGCGTGCTGTTTTTCCACGGGCCGCATGCGCGCGGCTTCCATATCCGTTTCCGCGCATCGGCGCGCGGTGGCCTGCGCGTGCTGATCCCGCGCGGACCGGGACCGTACCAACGCGCACGCGACGGCCTGCTGCGCGAGGTCTATGACCTCGCCTGGGCGCAGCAGCTCAAAAACAAAGATATCCCCGAAGGCGGCAGCAAATGCATCGCGCTGGTTGAACCCGGCGCCGAGGCCGATGCCGCAGTACGCCAGGTCACGGACAGCCTGATTGACCTGCTGTTGCCGCCCGCCGCGATGCCGACAGTGATTGCAGCGCATGGCGCGGCGCGCGAGGCCGACCTGATCTTTTTAGGCCCCGATGAAAACATGACGCCAGCACGCATCGAATGGGTGGCGGCGCGCGCGCTGTCGCGAGGTTTACCGCACGCCGCGACGCTGATGTCGTCGAAGCCCGGTTCCGGCATCAATCATAAAGAATTTGGCGTTACCAGCGAAGGCATCTTCCGCTGGCTAACGGTGGTGTTGCCGCTGATCGGCATTCCTGCCGAGCGCGAGTACACGGTGAAAATAACCGGCGGTCCCGACGGCGATGTCGGCGGCAATCTGCTGAAGATCATCCAGCGCGAACACGGCGCGCGGGCTCGCATCGTCGCGATCGCCGACGGCACCGGCGCGGCCTACGATCCTGCCGGCCTGGATTGGACTGAATTGCTGCGCTTGGTCAGCGAAGCCAAAGGCATCGCCGCCTTCGCGCCGGCGAAGCTGTCGACAGCACCAGAAGCCCGCGTCGTTCCGGCCACCGACAAAGCCGGCGAAGCCTTCCGCAACAGCCTGCACAACACCGTCGCGGCCGATGTATTCCTGCCCTGCGGTGGTCGGCCGTACACCATCAATGACGGTAACTGGCGCGAGTTTTTGCGCGCTGACGGCACGCCGAATGCGCGCGCAATGATTGAGGGCGCGAACATTTTCATCACCGCGGCCGCACGCCAAAACCTGGAAGACGCCGGCCTGATCGTGATCAAAGACTCGTCCGCCAACAAAGGCGGTGTGATCTGTTCCAGTTACGAAGTGCTAGCGGGCTTGGTGCTCAGCGACGCCGAATTCATCGCGCTTAAACCAAGCTATGTGCGCGAAGTTGTCGCGCTGATCGGCGAGCGCGCCGACAGCGAGGCGCAGGCATTGATCTCGGCCTGGACCCGTCGGCACCGCCGCGTGCGGCTGTCGGATTTGTCGCAGTTGATCAGCGAAGCCATCAACCGCGTCAACGCCCTCATCGAAGGCGCGATCGCCGCGCATTTAGACGATCCTGATCTGATCGCGACCTGGCAGCGGCATCTGCGCGCGCATTGCCCGCCGTCGTTGGTTGCTGGTTTTGCCGCGCGTTTGGCTGCGCGTATCCCGCGCGCGCATCGCATCGCGATCCTGAGCAAACGCTTGGCCAGCCGCATGGTTTATGGTGAAGGCCTGACCTGGTGCGCGACTTATCTGGACACCGCGACGCCGGCGCAGGCCTGGGATGTGCTTTCGACGTACCTGGACGCCGAGACGCAGATGCACGATTTGGCCGAGCGGCTGCGCACGCTGTTGCCGGAACGCGACCGCGCGCTGTTGCCGATGCTCACTGCGGGCGCGCAGCGCGAATTGGTGCGCCGAGCGCTTGGCCAAGAAACCGGCGGCTACGAACCCGGCGGCCAGCAGCCTTGAAGGCGACGACGGTCGGCCCAGGGTCGCGGCCATGATTGATGCTGAGCTGCTTTTTTCCGAGTTGTCGTCGCGCCGTGCGGCGGTGGCGGTGGTCGGCCTCGGCTATGTCGGACTGCCGTTGGCGGTGTGTCTGTCGCGCGTGTTCCGGGTCATCGGCGTCGACATCAACGCGGCGAAGATTGCAAAACTGAACGCCGGCCAAGATCCGATCGGGGAAGTAGGCGATGACGCTCTGCGCACCGCACTCGACGCGCAGGGCATAACCTTCACCACCGACGCCGCACGTCTGCGCGAGGCGCGCTTCATTATCGTGTGCGTGCCGACGCCGGTCGATCGCGCCAAACGCCCGGATCTGTCGCTGCTGCTGTCAGCCAGCCGTACCGTGGGCGCGCAGCTGTGCGCTGGCAGCGTGGTGGTGTTTGAGAGCACGGTTTTTCCAGGTGCCACCGAAGAACTGTGCGTGCCCGAATTGGAACGCACCAGCGGCCTGCAAACGGGCGTCGAGTTCGGCATCGGCTACAGCCCCGAACGCATCAATCCTGGCGACCGCGAGCATCGCATCGACACGGTGGTCAAGGTCGTCAGCGGCGGCGACGCGGTGACGTTGGCGGTACTGGCGCGCGTCTACGGCGCAGCGATTCCCGCCGGCGTGTTTCGCGCCGCCAGCATCCGCGTGGCCGAAGCAGCGAAGGTGATCGAGAACACTCAGCGCGACCTAAACATCGCGCTTATGAACGAACTGGCGCTGATTTTCCATCGTTTGGGCATCAACACCGCCGACGTGTTGGCGACCGCACGCTCAAAATGGAACTTCCTGCCGTTCACGCCGGGCCTCGTCGGTGGGCACTGCATCGGCGTCGATCCGTATTACCTGACGCACAAAGCGCAGGAGGCCGGGCATCATCCCGAAGTGATATTAGCCGGGCGGCGCATCAACGACGCCATGGGCGCGTGGATCGCGCAAGAATGCGTGCGCCTGGTGGCCGCGTCGGCGCGGCGCGTGCATGGCGCGACGGTGGTGGTGTTGGGCGTCAGTTTCAAAGAGGACTGCGCCGACGTGCGCAATTCGCGCGTGTTCGACATCATCAGCGAACTGGAGCGTTACGGCATCCGCGTGCTGGTAGTGGATCCGGTGGCGGACATCGGCGGCAGCGAGCACGTACCGGCCATCGCGTTAACGCCGTGGTCATCGACGTTGCGCGCCGACGCGCTGATCTCGGCGGTCGCGCATCGCGCTTTTCGCGCGTTGACCGCGGCGGACTTGGCGATGCTGCTGGGCGCTGGCGGGCCGGTGTTGGATGTGAAGGGCGCGCATCGAGATCTGGACCTGACGTCGGTGAATTTGGTACGCTGGGAACTGTGACGGTGAACTCGACTTGGACGGACGGCTGACATGTGCGGAATTGCTGGATATATCGGCCACAAACGTGCGGATCAGGTGCTGATCGTCGCACTCGAACGTCTAAAATATCGCGGCTATGACAGCGCCGGCATGGCGGTGTACGCCGATGGCGAACTGCATCTGCGTAAGGCCGCGGGCAAACTGAAGGCACTGTCTGAGCGCTTAGAGGCGCTGCCGATTTCCGGGTACGCCGGCATCGCGCACACGCGTTGGGCCACGCACGGCGCGCCGACCGAAACCAACTGCCATCCGCATGTCAGCAACGACGGCCGCGTCGCGGTGGTGCACAACGGCATCATCGAAAATCACGCGCACCTGCGCCGTGAACTGCAAGCCGAAGGCGCAGTATTCGCCAGCGAAACCGACACCGAGGTGATCCCGCATTTGATCCGTGCGCTTGATCGCGGCGATCCGGTGGCGGCAGTGCGCGCGGCGGTGGCGCGCTTGGAGGGCAGCTTCGCCATCGCCGTGATGTTCGCCGATCAGCCCGAGCGCATCATCGCCGCGCGCAAAGGCTCGCCGCTGCTGATTGGCCGCGGACGCAAAGACGACAGCGAACGCAAAGGTGACAGCGAACGCAAAGGTGAAAAACGTACCGAACTGCTGATCGCCAGCGATCTGCCGGCGCTGTTGCCGCATGCGCACGAGGCGCTGATTTTGGAAGACGGCCAATTGGCCGACCTGCACCGCGACACGGTGACGATCACGACGCTGGCCGGAGAGCCGGTCGCGGCAGTATTCGCCCCGATCGAAATCACCGCGGACGCGGTCAGCAAAGGCGACTTCGACAGCTTCATGGCCAAGGAAATCGCCGAACAGCCGGAGGTACTCGCACGCTTGTTAGAAAGCCGCCTGCGCGGCGGTTTCCTGGTTGAGCCGGACCTGGGCTTGGATCTGGCCGAGGTCAATCACGTGGTGTTTCTGGCCTGCGGCACCAGTTGGCATGCAGCGCTGTTGGGCAAACGCTTCTTAGAAACCCTCGCCCGCGTGCATGTCGAAGTCGACATCTCGAGCGAATACCGCTACCGCAATCCGGTCGCTTCCGGCGGCACGTTGGTGGTCGCGATCAGTCAAAGCGGCGAGACCGCCGACACGCTGGCCGGCCTGCGCTTGGCGCGCGCCAAATTCATTCCGGTCATCGCGCTGGTCAATGTCGTCACCTCGACCATCGCGCGCGAAGCCGCCGGCATGATGCCGCTGTTGGCCGGGCCAGAAATCGGCGTCGCCAGCACCAAGGCCTACACCGCACAGGTGCTGGCGCTGTATCTGTTCGCGTTGCAGATGGCGAAGGCCAAGGGCCTGCTGACCACCGAAGCCGAACTGGCCGCGATCCGCAGCGCGCGGGCGTTGCCGGACCAAGTACGCCGCACACTGGCCAATGCCGAGGAGCCGGTTCGCGACGCGGCCGATTTGTTCGCGGCCGCTGAAGCATCGGTATTTCTCGGGCGTTTAGGTGAACACATCACCGCCCTGGAAGGCGCGCTGAAACTGAAAGAGATCGCTTATGTGCACGCCATCGGCTATCCCGCCGGCGAGTTCAAGCACGGCCCGATCGCTTTGGTCACGCGCCATCTACCGGTGATCTGCCTGTGCCCGCGCGACGAGCTGTACGAAAAAATGCTGTCGAATTTGCAGGAAGTCCGCGCCCGCGCCGGCCGCATCATCGCGGTCGGCGAAGACGGCGACGAAAACCTCCGCGACCAAGCTGATCTGTTCTTCCCGGTCGCGCGCGCCAGCGATCCCCTGCTGCAACCACTGCTGTCGATCCTGCCGCTGCAACGCTACGCCTACCACGTCGCCCGCCGACGCGACTGCGACGTCGATCAGCCGCGCAATTTGGCGAAATCAGTGACGGTGGAGTGAACGGCGGTCAACGTGCCGCGCTCAAATCAGCCCTGAGCCAACATCCGGGCACGGATGCGCTCCATCCATGCGGCGAACAAGCCGGCGCACCAAGTCGCCAGGAACGACAATACCACGCCAATCGCAATCCGTGCCGCCATCGGGAAGCTAACCGGCTTCAGCGAACGCTGCGGCGGTACTACCGCGCGGGTTTCCTGGAAATTCGCGATCGCAGCGCGGACCCCGGAAATGCGGTCATTCTGCACCGACTGCTCACGCTTGGTGTCCGCGATTTGCTGTTCTAATCGACGCGCTTCGTTGACCTCACCAACAACCATACGCTCCTCCAAAACCGACTGACGATTGCGGTCGGCCTGCAACTGATTGTCGACCATCAGCAAGGTCAGCGCCTTGGCCTGATTATCGACATTCTGCCCAGCGGATTGGCGATTGGTCTGCGCCTGATCGATCTGCTTACTGATCTGGTCCAATTGCCGACGCACCAGTTTCTTTTCTTCATCCATGGTCGTGACCTGAATGGAGAGAGTTTTCAGCTGATCGCCAATGTCCTCGGCTTTGCCTAAGGCCTGATTGAGATCCAATTCCAAGCGTTTGCGAATCTGGGTGAGGACGCGCAGGTGATCGTTCACCAGCCGCTGCACCACCTCGTTATGGATCTCGCGATAGACATCCTCGTTGTAAGCCGTGGTGACGCTGGTGAGCACCACCAAGCTACTGCCCTTGGGATTGCTGGATTTAACTTCCGGCACGAAAGTGAACTCGGGATGCCTTTCGATCACCGTTCGTACGGCCGGCTGTGCATAGGCCTGCGAAACCTTGTTCAATACGGTGTCGGCCGATTCCACCGCATTGTCGCCCACGCGTCCAATCTCGATCACCGTACTCAGTTCGTGCCTCACTGGCATCAGTACCACAAACGCGGCCGTGGCCAGGAAGCCCAACACCAACGCCAGCGCCGCACTGCGCCGGTGGTTCAGGACGCATACCAATAGGTCGCTGAACGTCGATTCGTCGTCGCGTTCAACCGACATGGACATCTGTGCGGGGTAGTTCGGACCGGCGGTTGGGATCGAGGACGGCTGGATCATCATTCTGCAGACGCGTTGCGTGGTCGCCGCCGGAATTGGCGGCAATGGCCAGCGCAAAGGCGAGACCGAGATACAGGGCGTAACGCGGAATAGCAAGGTTGGCGAGATCCTCGGTCGAGCCACCAATCGCGGTCACCATCACCACCGCCAACGCTAGGCGGATCGCCACCATCGACCGCGGCGCTCGCGCCACCAACGCCCACAGCACCTGCACCTGCCATAGCACAAACAGCAGCATGGCTGGTACGCCATATTGAACTGCTAAGGACAGAAAGCTGTTATGCGCGTGGCTGGGCGTGCGGTGCCATGCATGCTCGTCGCCGGGCACCATTGGTACTATTTCGGCGATAGCGCGGCTGAAATTGCCGGTGCCAACACCCAACCACGGCCGCGCCGCAATTACGTCAACGGCATGATGCCAGACTTTCAGCCGTACATCTTCGCCACCCAGCATGGCGCTGGTGCGTGCGGGAAAGGCAAAGTGAAACACCATCAACATACCTGATCCCAGTAACGTGATGACGAGCAGTGACCATGCCGCGCGCCGCCACGAACCCAGGCTCAACGCGGTCCAAATGCCGGCCAGCACCGCCAATAGCATCCCGCGGGACGCTGACAGCACGACGCCAAGTAGCCCACCAGCCACGCCACTAAGGTGCGCCAAGCGCGGCAACGGCCAGACACTCCAACCGGCAATCAGCACCACCGAGGCCCAGGCCATCACAAAGCCGAAACGGATATGGTGCGAAAAGAAGCCGGTAGCGCGCATCAGTTGCTCGCCATCCGAGGAAATGCGCCATGGTTTCTTGTCGACATCAAGACCGATGCTGAATTGAGCCAGCGCCAGCAGCACCGAAACCGCCACGCCGGCGATGAGCACGATGAGACTCCAGCGCCGCACCCGTTCCGAAGTCAACGCGAACGCTGCGGTGTAGAACGCCAGCCACGCATAAAACAATCCAGGCAGTTCAAATTTCTGGCCATCGACCGAATCATAGGGAGTCAGTAAATTTGCCGGCACCACCGCCAAGCCCAGCGCCAGCGCGACCCAGAAGCCGGGCAGGCGATGCAGCGGCGCCCGCACCAGCAAGGCCCCACCGAGCGCAACGCCGAACCCGATATGGCAGAGCGGTACCGATAGGCACAGACCGGCGAATAGCAGAACGACGCCGATTTCCAACCACCGCTGCCCGATCCAGCGGATGCTCCACATCGGCTGCCGCGCAACCATCGCCGCATGACTGCGCAAGACCTCGACCGCAGAACTCACGGCCAACAATGCGATAGGCATCTGAGCGTCTCAGTAAGCGCCACTGCTGCGAAACAGCACCACCCACAAGGTGCGCGCCAGCAAATACACATCCAACCACGGCGACCAGTTGCGGATGTAATAAGTGTCCATTCGTTCCTGCACCGCGAGGTCGCCTTCGCTACGTGAAGACACCTGCCAGAGCCCGGTCATACCGGGCAACACTGAACAACGCAGCGTACGAAATTCCGGCGCGAATTCGCGCAGATGATAAAGCGGAAATGGCCGCGGCCCGACCAAGCTCATCTCGCCGCGCAGAACATTCCAGACTTGCGGCAGTTCATCCAAACTCGATTTACGGAAGAACGCGCCGACCCACGGAATGATGCGTGGATCACAACGCAGCTTAAAGAATTGCGCCCATTCCGCTTTCGCGGCTGGATCGGCGGCCAGATGCGCATCGAGCAGTTCTTTACTGTTCACATGCATGGTGCGCAGCTTCCAGACTTTGATCAGCCGGCCGCCCAGGCCTTCGCGTTCTTGCGCATAAAATGCCGGCCCGCGACTGGCGAGTTTCACCAGCAACGCGCAAAACAGGATTACCGGCGCCGCCACCAATGCGATCGGCAGACCCAGGCCGTAATTCATCGCCGTCTTCATCCAGCGATTGCGCCGGCGCAGCAGATTGTTGCGGATTTCCAGGCCTAGCACACCGCCCAAGTCGCGCGAGTCCACCCACAGACTGCCGACATCGCCCAGATCCGGCACCAACATCACCCGATAAAACGGCAGCCGCGATTGCAGGCCATGCATGGTCTCGCGGCCAATGCCATTGGTGGCGACCACGCACACCGGTATCTGCCGCGCCAGTTCAGTGGTCACTGATTCACCGCGCAAAACCGGCAAACCGTCAATCTCGTTTAGCGGCTGCTTACCATCGGGATCGATCACCGCGACCGGAATATAACCCAAGTGTGGATGAGCCTTCAACGCCGCCAACACGGTGCTGATACGCGACGGTTCGCCGACCACCACCACCGGCATGCCCCAGCAACGCCAGGCCACGAACAGTTCGCGCACCAACGCATCGACCACCGGCATCACCACCACGCTCAAGCCGAAGGTCACCAACAAAATTCCGCGTGACCACTGGCCCTTCAAAATGAGATAATCCCACGCAATCAGCGCCCCGAATACCAGCGCCGTGACCAGCACCCGCGCGCGGACCCGTTCTACCCCGCGATACCCATAACCGGGATAGACCCACGCCCCGAAGTACGCGATCGGAAACAGGAAGATCGCGTAAAACAGGCCGCGGTAGAGATCAACGCTCCAAAACAGCGGAAACCACGGATCCAGCAGCCGCCGCACCGCATAGCCACCGGCCAAGCACAAACACAGCGCCACAATGTCGATCAGCGGCATCACCCACGGCACCCACTCCCGCGCACGAAAGCCACGCGCCGAGCGCAAGGTCGCCACCACGGACGCGGTTTGAGCAAGTCGAGCGGAATGGGTGATCATGCGTTGTTCTGCACTGCGGTTTTCTTCACGGAAAGTCCACGAGACCTTATGCAACGACCCTCATTCGCAACCTTGGCACCTGCGACCATCATTCATGATCGCATCAGGATATAATGAAAAGCGCTCATGCGGTGGGGCATGCTGATGGTTTTGTTGGCGATCGCGAACAGGCCATCGCGAAAGCCAGTCGCTGTTTTTCGCAGAAATTGCGCCGATCTAGCCAACTGACCGCAGCTGCCGTCAGCCACGCATCTGGTTCTTGCACCGTGCGAAGCCTCTTATGCCACGACACTTATACGTCGGGCAAGTGCGGGCTGCGACAACCGGCAGATGATTTCCGCCGCAAAAGGCTTATTGGTCATGACCATGCGTCTCTTCATCCAAATACCCTGTTTTAACGAAGCGGAAATGTTGCCGGTGACGCTGGCCGATCTGCCGCGCTCGCTGCCGGGTTTTTCCAGCGTCGAAATCCTGGTTATCGACGACGGCAGCAGCGACGACACCGCCACCGTCGCGCGCGCGCATGGGGCGCATTATGTGGTATCGAATCGGCAGCACTTGGGCTTGGCGCAGACCTTCATGCGCGGTTTGGAAGAATGCCTGCGCCGTGGGGCCGACGTGATCGTGAATACCGATGCCGACAATCAGTACCAAGCCGCCGACATTCCGGCGCTGGTGGCCCCGATCCGCTTGGGCCGGGCCGACATCGTCATCGGCGCGCGGCCGATCGCCGACACCGCGCATTTTTCGCTGACCAAAAAGTTCCTGCAACGCCTGGGCAGCCGCATGGTCGCTTATATCAGCAACACCGACATCCCCGATGCACCCAGCGGCTTCCGCGCTTTTAGTCGCCGCGCGGCGGCGCAGATGAACGTGTTCACCGAATACACCTACACGCTCGAAACCATCATCCAAGCTGGGCAGAAACGCATTCCGATCGTGTCGGTGCCGATCCGCACCAATCCGCCAACCCGGCCGTCGCGGTTGGTGCGTTCGAACTTCAGCTACGTTCGGCGCTCGTTGCTGACCATGCTGCGTATCGGGGTGATTTACCGGCCACTGCGCCTGTTCGCATGGCCGGGCATGATCGCGTTCATTATTGGTGTCATCCTTGGCCTGCGCTTCACCGCGCATTGGTGGCTGGGCCATGGTCAGGGCATGGTGCAATCGCTGATCGCGGCTGCGTTACTCATCGCTCTTGGCGCGAGTATGATGTTGATGGGTGTGCTTAGCGATCTGGTCGCGACCAATCGTAAGCTGCTCGAAAAGATCAATCTGCAATTGAAGTTGAGCGACCGCTCGTTGGCGATGGCCGACCTAACCGCCGGGCTAACAGCCGAGTCAGCTACCGATTCCAAAACCGAGTCGGTTACCGATCAGACCGTCACGGATTCCTGGCGTTCGCGCGCTTGATGGCGTCCAGCCAGATAGCCACCTAACGCGAACAGCGCATCGGCCCCCAACGCGATCAACCGACACGCAACCGCGGCCAAGGCCGCGTCGGTCATCGACAAGCGCATGGTTAAAATCCCAGCGAACACGGCCTCGCGCGTACCCAATCCCGCCGGAGCCCCAGGCGTCAGCAAGCCCACCAGCCACGCCGCAATCCAGGCCGGAATCACCAGCGCGATCAGGTGCGGCGACCAGGTTCCGAAGAGGCTGGCGACGACGCATCCCGCCACGACACCCTGACCAAGTTGCTGCGTTGCGGTGCACACCAATGGCCGCAGCAATGGCCATGAAGGGCGTCCGCAGATCCATCGCGCCATCAGCGTGCCCCCCGTTATCACCGCTGCTGACGCCAGCACCGCCAACAACCAACGCACCGCAACCGCTGGACCATATCCCGGTAGAAAAAATCCCTGCGGCAAAGCCGCCGCCATCAGCGGAAGCACCGTCGCTGCGGCCGTTACCTGCAGCGCGAGTTCGAGCGGAATCGCGCGCAGCAACGCTGGCGTCGTTATGCCCAAGCGCTTACCGACCGCGAAGCGCACGCCCAAGTGCGCGACATTCCCGGGCAGATACTTCGGCAACGTCGACACCGCCAACCACCACCACGCCGTGCGCCAAGCCAGTACCGGCCCGCCCAACCACTGCACCACACCTGCCCACGCCGGTACCGACAGGCACATCACCAGCGCCGCCATCGGCACCGCCAGGATGATCGCGACGAGGCCACGACTGCCGCTGCCGAGCACTGCCACCTCAGCCCAATTTCGCCGCAGCATCCAGCCCAGCACCAACAACGACGCGATCGTCACCAGCCAACCCACAATCCGCACCAACACCCGCACCCGCCAAACGGTATCTCGCGGGCCTTCGCTCACGGCGCCGCGGCAGCCATCGACACCGCGATGATGCGGAAATTACCAAGCGTTCCGATCGGTCGTGGCGCAACGCCGGACGCGCTCGGCGCCACCACCTCCAGTCGATGCGTACCAGCACTGAATTCGGCCGTCGCCTGGATGGTCGCACCCATCGCGATCGCCGACGCGCCGATATCGACGCCGTCCAGACGTAGGCCAATCCGCGGTGCATCCGTCGCCGTCACCGACCAGGTCGAATCAAGCGTCACCACCTCGGCGGCAATGTTCAGGCGCTGCGCTTCCGGCAGCACCAGGGTCATTTCCATGCGACCGTCTTCGCCGGTGCCCAACCACGCGCCATGGCCCGGCGCCTCCCAATAATTCTCGGTATTCCCCGCCTGCCGAGACACGGTCATCTGTTTCAGCCAGACGCCTGACGGAGTCGCCTGATGCTCAGAATGAAAAAGCCAGGTCGGATTCGGCGCGTCCATCTGATGCGGTAAGCCCAACTCCAGGTAACTGGCTGCGGTCATCCGGATGCGTCCCAGCGCGCACACCGGCACCACCTCGCCGCCGTGAAAGGCGCGCGGCACCAAGAACGCAACTCGGTGATCGCCGGCCGGAATCTGCATGCTCGCCGTCACCGTCGCGCCCGCGGCAAGCACGCGCGTCCCCACCTCTTGGCCATCCAACTGAATCGATACTCGATTGCCGTCAGGATCGTCGCGCGGCCGCCAATCCGCGGCCAACGCCACCACTTCGCCGAACAGCCTGACCATGCGCGCCGTCGGCAACGACACTCGCCACTCAATGCGGCCGGGAACTCCCTCGCCCAACCACGCGCTGTGCTTTGGCGCGGTCCAATAGGTCGAGCGATTGCCGGCACTACGCGAGATGGTCAGTTCCCCCGAAACCACTCCAGCCGGCATGGTCATCACATCAGGATGCAGGAGCCACGCCGGATTCGGCGCCGGCATGCGATGCGGCAACAGCAATGCCAGTTCACGCGGTTGCCCATCGACGACCGTGCCTAGATCGTCAGGAATGCGCAGGATGCGATAACGCTCGTCCAGCGTGGCGTCGCGTTCGATCGCCGTCGGCAGCCAGGTCAGGAAAGCTATGTCGCGGTCAGCCGGCAATGCCGGCAGATAGGTCAGCTTTCGGTGCAACTGATCATCCAGATAATATTGCCGGAAAATCGGATACGCGTCATAGCCAAGCTCACTGACTTCGGCGCGATCCAATGCCGCGCGCGCCAACGTCACCGAGGTCGCCGGAAATCCCTGCCTCGGCAGGACTGAACTGCCATCCAGTAAATGTGTCGCTGCCGGCCGATTTAAGACCATCGACGGCCGCCGAGTAAGCAGATGGGTGCTCCAATCGACCTGCTCAAACAACGCCACTGCCATCACTAGTCCCAATCCCACCCGCGCCACGCCCGGCCGCAAACCCATCAACAACAGCCCCAACAACGGCGCCGCCAGAAACCAACACGCCAGCATGTAGCGGCCGTTGTACGGCGTGTAGTGGAAGATCAGCGCGAACATGGTCTGAAAACACAACCACGTCGCCACGATCGCGATGAATAGTGCAGCCCTACCGCGCATCGTCGTGACCCGCGCCCGCAACGCCGGCACCAATGATATCAGGGCGACTACCACCAGCAGGATTGGCAGAGCACCAAAATAGGAAAAATCGCCGTAGAAAACATAGAACAAACTGTTCGTCGCCGCATCCGTGAACGGCGTGACATTAATCATTTTTCTAGCTAGCCACGCCGGCGGTGCTTGGCGAAACCGACCAACCCAATCCGGATCACTGCTGCCCTGATGGCCGTAATCCAACCGCGGATCACAGCGTACCGCTTCATAGGGCAGCAGCATATTCACCTGCCGAGCGATGAATGCCCCGGCCGCATCAGCGAGCGATTGCGGACGCACTTCCTCAACCTGCATCCCGCCCGCCACCGGCATCCGCCGCAGCATCTGCGGCGTCAGTAGCACCGCCCCGGCCAGCGCTGCGACCACCACAAATCCAATCGCAACCCGCCACTGTTTCCGCCGCAGCCACAGCCACAGCAAAACCACATCCGCGATCAGCACCGGCAGCACCAAAAATCCACCAGTCAATTTCACCGCCGGCAACGCCGCCTGCGCCAACGCAAAACCGATCCACGCCCGCCCCGAGCCCGGGATTTTTTCCGCACGTTGCGCGCGTGCGCGTGCCTGCTGCCACGCGATCACACCCAACAGCGCTGCGGTCGCCGCGACGAAACCTGCGGCCTGGTCATAATTGGTATTCGCCGCCTGCACCATTACCTGCGGCGCACTGAACACGACCGTCGCCAGGATCAGACACCAATCGCGCCGGAATCCCAACCGCCGGCATAGGACCACCGTCGCCAACCATCCCAACCCGGTCGCCAGCCATCCTAAAAGATTCAGAAATCGCAACGACCCCGACAACGCAATAGTGGCGAACCACGTCCCGTGCCAGGAAGTGATCTGCGTCTGGAAAAAGTCCTGCGGATGATGCGACAATGGCGCGAACGAACCCTGCTGCGCGAACTCGACACACACCGGGACATAGTTCACCACCGAATCCCACACCGTGGTCCCTGTCAGCAGTGCCGCCACGCCCTGCCAAGCGAACAGCAGCGCCGATGCGGCAAAGAATGTTCGCGTCATCCAGCCGCAACGTGCGTGCACGTCCGCCCCCCAACGTGCAAGCGTCGGCCACAGCGCCGCCGCGCCGCGTTGAGTCAGCGGCGTCGCGTCGCGTTGAATCAGCGGCGCGGGCCCGCGCTGTCGCAGCGCTAACACCGCCAACACATCGACAAACAACACCGCCCAGGCCCAGGCATGGCCATTGCCCAGCAAATTCCAATGCGCCAGGGCCTCGGCCAGCACGGACATCACCGCGATCGCCAGCACCCCGGCGAGCGGCACCTGCGCCAGAGGCGCCGACGGTAGCAACATCCGCGCCGCGCGGCCGGTCGCCGCGCTCAGCACGGCGATGACTAGTACGAACGACAATGGCCCTGGCGTGCCGACGAGCGCCCACATGGCAACCGCCGGCCACAGTACGACTCGCGGTCCGGCACATCGATGACGCAGCAGTTTATCGATCATCTTAAGCATCCCGCCACAGCATCGACGCGACCATGCCGTTCACGTTTCATTCCGCCAGTCAACACCTGGTCAGCGCTGCACGTCACGCGTAGTCAGCTCGCGTAGTTGCGACAATAAATAGCCGAACACCTGCTCGTCTTGGAAATCCGCAGTGATGTGGGGCAATGCGGCATCGCGTGGCATGACCCACGCATCCAGCCGCCAACGCTCAGCGATAGCGACGATCTCGGCCGCGGTGTGGGCGCGATACGCCGCGGCCGGCACCGAGCCGATGCCGCCATAAAGAGCACGCCAACGTTCGCCGTACTCGCGCCATGCACCCAGGCCGAACGGGAAGATGCCCGACAGCAGCACCGGCCGTTGATCGAGCACCAGCGTCTCGATCGCGCGCTCAGGCGGCATCGCCACCACCGCTTCAGGCGGCAATTCCGCGAGCCACGCGTGCAACGAGGCGTGTTCGCGCAGCAGCCCCGGGCGCGGATCGCGTTGCGAAAGGATCACCCCCACGATCACGCCGAGGTACACCACCGGTACGCCGATTCGCAGCAGAGCTGATGACGCACACGCTGCCTGTGAACGCCAACGCCAGCCTCGCGCGCACGCCTGCGCGCCCAGACCCGCGAGAACTGCCACCGCCAGCGCACCGCTCCACCAACCAAACAAATAGGCCCGAGTCAGTCCCAAACCGAGACCGAACAAAGTCGGGCGCCATTCCACCACCAGCCAGTGCACCAGGGGCACCGCCGCGAACCCGAACGCGAGCGTGATGAACAACCAGCCACGGCGCGGATTGCCCGTCCAACGCAGCACCAAGCCGGTAACCAGTGGTAGCGCACTGATCAGCATGGCATGCCACCACCACGGCCGCGCGCTGAGCGAATCCAGCCGTGCGAGCAGGTAATGGTGCGGATGCCGCAAGCGCACATAGACGTCCGCCGCAGCGATTGGGGTCAAATCCGTCCGCCCGCCCAGCCCAACCTGTACCGCCAGCGCCACCAGCAGAGCTGGCGTGCTGAGCAACACCAACTGGCGCCACGAGCGCTCCAACCAGCCGAGCGTGGTCGCGGTCGCCAGCGTGACCAACATACCAATCACCGGATGCAGCATGACGGCGAGCGAAAGCAACACGGCCGCGACCGCTCGCTGCCAGCACCAACATCGCGTCCGTAACGCCAGCGCCGCCGCGATTCCCGCCACCGTCAGCGACAGTGCCTGCGGTGTTGCTTGCAATGGCAGCGGGCGCCATTGCGCGACCACAAACCACGCGGCCGGGCCGTGATCCATGCCACCCAGCGCCACCGCCGCCCAGAGCACAACCGCCGCCGTCCAGCACGCCGGGCCACGTGGCAGCACCCGCGCAGCAGCCGCGAGCAGCGCCATGAACAACGCCGCCGGCAGCAGCACGACGACCAGCGCCTTAATCACCCCCAGTCCCGCCAACCAATCGCCACCACGTGCCCACGCCAAACCACGGCTAAGCGCAATGAATGGCTCGCGCGGATTCACTCCCGCCGTGGCCGTAGCGGTGAAATCCCCAATCAGCCCGCCCTCCATCTGCCGAATCAGCGCCGGCCCAACATCAATCGCCGGCCATTCCCACGCACTGCCGTGCCACGCGTTGAAGGCGAAGCCAATTGATAACAAAAGAGCAATCAGCCACACGCAAAAGTTCACTAATATACCCGGCCTTTCGATGGCATTAAACAATCACACGGGATTGCAGCAGCCATTAAAACAATATCCGCTAAATTCATCAAAGAATCGCGTTGTCGTATTGCGAACAGAAGTTTGATCCCTTGGATACTGAAGCCAACATGCTTGGCTAAATGTTCTGCATAGCGTAAAGATACACTCACATAACTCATTCCTCAGCGGTGATGGTCCAATTTCTCGTCCTCGAAGTCACATGCCGAGGATCTGGACCTGATGGAACAATCTCAACTTTGTTGAAAGGCAACATAATGATCTCATTAAAGCCAGCCTTCAGATGTACCTTCATATGAAAACTGCAGGGAATCTGCAGTGAAATCGCTTGCTGAGAAATTCCATTCACCAAAACGTCGAAGCGTCGTGCGACACTGTCACTCAAAAGCGGCCCGGGATGATTGAATTCAGCATTTATCTCTGCATCAGATGCTTCTGCGCTTATAACGACGATGCGCAAGGGGCCTTCGCCTACCCACACTTCGAAGGCGACCCCTGGATCCTCGTAACCACCGATCCCCCCATCAACTGTCATTATCAGGCCTGATTGAATCTGAACTACAGGCGCCTTTATGCGTATGGTGCTCCCCATCAACGCGCTGCTAATTTGAAAACGATTGTCTCCAGTCGAAAAATTTACCGGCACCATGTAGCACTTTCCGATCGATGATAAGTACTGGTTTAACTCTATTATATGGGGATCCAACGAACTGATTTTTTTTATACGTAATCTATCTCCGCCAACGGCACTCGTGCAGGGTATACACAATATGCGTGTCGATTCCTGTGGCGAGCGATATACAAGATCTAAGGGGCGATCAAAAGTTATAACATGCACATCACCTTCGCCAGGACAGTATTCCGACCATGTAGCATGGCATTCAATTGCATACGGATCTGAGCCTGGTGAAAAGAACACACTTCTTTCCACCGGACGATAGATTACAGCGCCTCGTGAGCGCGCGGGAGAAGATAGCATCGATACATCTGATATTGATCCGCTATTGCGATCGGGCTTTGAAAAACCATACCCACCTTCTTGCAAACTCTCAAAGATCGCCGATGTGGAAGCGGCGCTGTCTCTTGACAGGTAAATTGGATTTGTCACGCATGCAAATTTGAAATATCTTAAAGCCGCAACAGCAGCTTCGTAATCAGCTGTGTTGCTCATGACTACCCAGACATCCGCAGAAGGCTGGGCTCTGGCCAGCGTCGCGGCTGTCGCAAGAGTTTGGCTGACTTGATACGTATAGCTGCGTCTACCCTCTATGCCCATCTTATATTGTCGCCAATCCCCGAGTGAGCCCATCACTACAATGATTATCACACCTAAAGTTACAATTACTCTTTGCGCACTTTTGTTACTGCGTGAAAGCCAAAAGAATAGGGATATTATGACCAGCACAAATAGCGGCATTGCTAGAATATATGGATAATTATAACGATTGGCAGACGGCACCTCGCCTGAATATAATACATATTGACTGCCGGACAACACCAAGGGGATAGAAACCGCGGAGAGCCAGCACAGGAGCGCTCGTTGTAGAGGCGAATATCCACGCATATAATTGAAGATAAATAATACTAAAGTGAGGGCAAATAGTAGTCCAAGCGACGATTGAAGCCACAATATTCCCCAATGAATTTTAACGCCAATTCCAGAAGGGCGTCCGATTTGATCCATGCCAGTCTTACGCATCATAGGCTCAACCGCACAAACAATCAAAGCTGTCATGGATACAGTCATAAGCGAGGCAAAGGTTGATTGCCATCGTTGACTTGCGACCCGCATTGAAACCATCATTAACAATATCTGGAGTGCAGTTAGAAATATGAAATTCTCTTTAATTCCTATCGCTAAAACTGATAGACAGGCGGCAATCCAAACATCTTTGCTCTTGGGCTGTTCACCCCAAGCATTCATATAGAGCCATCTAATAATACTGAATACGATCCAGGGAAGAACAGTTACGGCGTAGACCTCAGCGGCTCCAAGATCGAACCATATCTGAGTCCATGCCGGTAATCCTAGTACGGCAGCAGACACCATAATTGAGTAGGCTCGCGGGAACCATAGACGAGCGATCCGATATACCCCCATGCAAAATATCCAGACCATAAGCACTCGAGCTAAAAGATACAAAGACGCTGAATCACGGAATGCCCATACCTCGAATAGCCTTAAGGCGTAATAAATGGGCCTATACCGAAAGGTGTTGCCGTAATTTCCTGGCTCCAAGCGCACATACCATGAAAAAACATCGCGGGCGGTCAAAGATTGGTTTGAGCCCATGAGATAGTGATATTCATGGTCATCGACTAAGCCAAAGTTTATATGGACTATACGCCAGCAGAGACATAAAATCCATCCTAAAATAATCATTCCTGGCGCTATTTTTTGCCATGAAATTTTTCTTATTGGAATAAAATATTGTGAGAGAAATGAAATCATGCATAAAAGTATAAACGGCAAACCGTCAACCCATTTCTCGAACGGCCGAGAGCTAAGTGTTGAAACAATTATGGCGGCGGCTGGTAAAATCAGAATCACTACAGCGCGACCGGAGAAAATATCCGCAGTGCCTTTACACGCCCAGAAAACGGACAAGCCAAATAGTGCAAACCATACCATGCCGCCCGATTCACTGCCACGCCAACCGTCATTGCCCAGAACCGCTCCTGAAAATATGGCGGCAAGTAAGGCGGCGATTCTAGTATATTTTATACCTCGAGAGTTCATTTTGAAGCATCTTTCCATATGTGCGGCTGTTTTGTACATACAGCATCGATATCCATTCCTTGTAGTTGGGCAGAAAATTCAGGGATGCGTTGTAAGGCGTGTCTCTGTAATTCCGGCGACACTATGCAAATCTTGAAAAGATCGCCAAGGCTATTTGCAGAGTCGGCATCTAACGGCAACCGAGAGAAACAATCCACCCAAACCCAATCAACCTGACCGGCCAAAGCGAGGACACTTTCAATGGGTTCGTATTCACTAAAACGTACCGCAATGCGATGCTCGCCATCCTTAATCAACTGACGGATCATCGGAAACGAACTGTCGAGAAAGAAATAATCTTGAACCGTGCCAGCTTTTCGGATTTCTTCCAGCACGCGGTGCTCGATGCGCTCTGATTTGATGTTCAGGATCATCGTACCGTGACGATAGTGGCGCAGATATTCGGAAAAATCTTCGCCATCGCTGAATGGGTCATGCTGAAGGATAAGGCGGTCGCCGCGGTCCCGCAGATCGAGCTCGACCCCTTGATCGGTAGGCACTTGGGCAAGCTGGGCGACGGTATTGATGCGATGGGCGATGAATTGCATGAGAATGTTAAAGCCTGACGACCGTCGGTAATCTCGAGGCGATCCCGTGGCGAAAAGTGATATAGCGCATACCGAGGAAGTTGAATATAGTGCAAACGATGGTTGCGAGAATAAATGCCGTCGCAGTGGTCGCATGCCCGAACATGGGTGTTCCATACTTCAATACCACACCATTCAGACCGACATTCGTCAGTAAGCTAATGGCGTAGAGAACGAAATAGATCGCAGCCTCTCTGCTCACAGCACGGCGAGACCGGAACGTCCAGGTCTTGTTGAGAATGAATCCAAGTATCATGCCGGTGATAAATCCTCCCGCCTTCGCAGGATATCTTCCCAATCCCGACGTGACCAGCGCGAGATAGACGGCAAGATCCAGCGCTACGCACATAATGCCAACGATGAGGAAACGACCGATGTGGCCCTGCGGGAGCGACGGCCGGATTACGACCGCAGATGTAGTGGAAGGCTCAGAAGAGCGCATCAAAATACCGCTGCCAGCGCAGGAAATCTTCATATTCTGCGGGGGTGCCCCAGCCAATATATTTATCCACCTCAAATACTTCAACGTTTAAACCTCGACCGATCAGCATATTGGGCACCACGTCGAGAAAGAATTCGTCATTCACGCGCTGATCCGCGGCGATCAATGCGTCAATGCCAGCAATCATGGTCGCGGCGCGGTGGAAAGCGAAGAAACCGCTGACGGCATGATCGTGCAATGGCTCGGCGCTGAGCGGCACTTTGCATGAGACGCGCCGCACGCGAGCGCTGCCGGGATCCACCTCGACCCAGCCGTATTGCTGTGGTTTCGCCTGCACGCGTGGGTCATTGCGATACGTCCAGATCAGCGCATCGATCCTCGAATTCTCCAACCGCTGCAGCAGACCTGCACGATCATAGAGATGGGTATTATCACAGGCGGCGACGATGACTGGCCCCTCGGGATCGAGATAGTCAGCCGCCAGACGCACCGTACAGGCCTGCCCTGCCGTAAGCCCGCCGACCGGAACTACGGTAGCGTGGGGAAGATGCTTCTTCACCACCGCATCCAGATTGAAGCGGTCGATATGCTCGGTGCGCACCAACATGATCACCCGTGCGGCAGCGGGCAGGTCGCGGACCGCGCGCACCACCATCGGCAGGCCGGCGATTGGGATCAGCGGTTTCGGTAGTACGTAGCCTGCATCAGCGAAACGTTGACCGGCACCCGCCATCGGCATGACGATCTGAAGAGGGCGGCTGCTCATGCGTGCACCGCAACACCAGCTGCAGCAGATCGAAAGAATCCGGCGAACAGAGCACGTTCAGTCGTTTCGCTGACATCCAGGTGCCAGCCAAAACGCTCGCTCTTTACCACCTCAATCGGCAAAAGATGCGGGATGCGCAGTCGATGCCGCTGTGGCGCAGGCAGCCCGATCAATTCCCCGATGAGTTCACGCAGCACGACATTATGCGTACAGATCACTGCCGATGGGGAATTCGCCAAGGTATCATCAAGAAACGCCTGCACACGAGCGGCGACAGCACCGGAATGTTCGCCCTCGGGAAAAGCCAGGTCTTCCCCACGCGCCCAAGCAGCCGGCAACTGCGGATAGTTCATGCGCACCTCGGCCAACGTCAGACCTTCGCATCGCCCATAGTCGATTTCATCTAGACGCGGATCCAATTGCGGATCGTCGATAGATAATGCCGCCAATGTTTGTCGCGTGCGCATCAGCGATGAGACGAATGCCTTGGTGCTGCCCAAAGCCTGCACCCGCGCACGCGCTTCCGCCACTCCGGTAGCATCCGGCGTATGGATGATCGGTTCATCCGTACGGCCCTGAAACCGTACCGCATCGCCATGCCCGCCATTGAGGGCCGTCGGTGCATGGCGCAGGAATATGTGCCGTACCGCATCCTGTTCGAAAGCTTTGCGATACTGTCGTTCGAAAGCCGAGGCAAAGGCGACGATGTGGGCGTCTAGATCGTCGATAGGCACGGAGAATTCGCGTGCTTTTTTCATATTCTTCAATCGCCGATAGAGCGGCGCGAACCTTTCCGAATCATCAACAAACACGGCGAAATAGGCTTCGAGCAAAGCTTCGCCATCGTCGGGGCGATTGTCGCGGCGCACCAACTTCAACAGGTTCTGCATCAGGAAGCGCATGATGTGATAGGCAAATTCATGCCGGTCGCGCACCGTCATCGGCTTGCCGCATTTCACTTCGTGATATCCACCGTCGAACTTCAGTTCGCGATACGAGATCATTCCTGCGTGTAAGTCCGCGAGATAGTCGCGCGCGCTGCGTCGGGCGCCGAAGAAGTGATGCGGCTGCAAGACGAATACTGGATACACCTCGGCCATTGGCCGCTGCCAGACCGCAGTCGAGCGCTGCCAATCAAGACAGGTGAACGGACTTTTTATGACATGCTCGCGATGACCCTCCGCGCTATACAGCATCAAATGCAGGACAGCCGTACGCTCGTCGTCGAACTTAAGCGGACCTAGCGTGGCATTAATCAGAAGCCGATACCCGAGCGCAGCTAAAACCGGCGCCAGTTCGTTCCGGAAACCCTCCTGAACCGAGGCGAATACGTCAGCATTGAGCTGTGCGCAGATCACAATGACGTCGATATCGGAAATCCCGTCGAGCCCCGAACCGGTGGCGAAACTGCCGGCGAGGGTCGCCGAGGAGATCACCGCCTGCCCCGTTACAGCACGACCCAGAGCGGCAATAATTGCCTGCTTTAATGCCTGGTCGCCCGCCGATGTTGACTCACCCACTTGCTTAACCCCGCCGGCCATAATCGAGACCGGAACGCAGGGTGAGCGCGGCGCGAAGCGGATCCTCGGCGCGCAACACGGTTGAGGACGAAACGATATAGGTCGCAGGAATGTGCTGCACATTCTCGACCGTCACGCCGCCATCAAATATCAGCTCGAAGCCATAACGTTCAGCCAGTTCATCCAGCACCTGCGCGCTGGCGATCGCTTCAGGTCGGATGAGCTGCCCCGACATGCCCGGTTGGGCGATGCCCAGGACCAGCACATAGTCGACATGGGGTAAATAGGGCAGCAGCCGATCAAGTCCTACTGGCGGATGCAGCACCACGCCGCAACCTTTGCCATTGGCGCGCAATTCCGCGAGAACCGAGAAGATCTCGTCGTCGCCATCTACATGTACCAGCACCGCATCAACCAGCGGCATGACCTGTGGCAGCCAGCGGGTGGGCACGCGCGTCATGAGATGAATCATACAAGGCTGCCAGCGCCAAAGCCGTCGCGCTTCAGCAATGACCGAGATATCGACTGGATCAGCGTCAGTCTTCATCGTCTCATCGACCAGATCGATATGAAGATGATCGCAATGCTCACCAATGCGGTCGTAGAGCTCTTGCGGCCGGACTCCAGCAGTCGCATACACCGCGATACCAAGATTCTTCGCCGCGCGCCGAAAGCTTAAACGACGATGCACTAGGTAGGCGATAAGGAAGAATCCGCCGGCCGTCACAAACCGCCCAAATGGATAATCGCTCCACTTCAATACATGTAGCGTCGCAGTGGCATAGATCTGCAGTGAAAAGCTGGCGATAGAGATCACCGCGAAGATCGTCAGCACGCGCCAAAAACGCGCCCGCTCGACA
Organism: Planctomycetota bacterium; assembly: GCA_038229115.1. Classification (GTDB taxonomy): domain Bacteria; phylum Planctomycetota; class UBA11346; order UBA11346; family UBA11346; genus JBBROQ01. Next base: position 36,802 of record JBBROQ010000005.1, read on the forward strand.
CGAAAGTTGAAACGAAAATTCAGCCAAAAAGCCATCAGCATACCTAGCGCAAAACCACCAATATTTAAGAACCTGCTTTCGCCAATAATCCTGCTGAGCCCGGACACGACCAGCACCTCAAAACAAATGCTGAGAAAACCGATGAGGGTGAATACGATCAGATAACGATAGCGCCAGCTCAGCCATGACAGTCCACGACACAGGAATACGTCTATGGGCATGCGCACCGCACGACGACCGGCGCTGCTGGTTCCTGCCGGGAAAGCGCTAGGGCTGGGCCCTGGCGGAGCGCTCTCGACGGCGGGCGATACGGTCATGCGCGGGATCCTGGCAGCAAACGTCAGGAGGCAAAAGGGAAGACCGCGTGGCGCACCGGACGCTCGCCGTCTAGCGCATACCAGACGAGGCCAGAAAAAACGAACTGTGCCGGGGGCGGCCGGCGCTGCATTTCAGTCCATACTTCGTCCCAAGCTGCTGGCGCTATCGAGGCGATAGATACATGCGGGATCCAATCCTCGCCCGTGAATGGAAATCCATAACGTACCACACTGGCCTGTCGGAGCGGCGACAACTGCGCCATGTGCGCAGCGTAACGCGCGGCCGAGCGCGCTGGATCTCGCAGAGGCGAAATGGCAGCAAGGACCGACGCCTGGACCACGCGCTGTGTTGCCGCAGCCATAGGCGAAAAAGCGCATGCTAAAGTATGCCCACCAGTGAGTGGATCATCGCGGAAGACCAGCCAGTCGGCCGTGTCGGCGACCACGGATGCCGTGCGCTCAGCAACCACATGCAATGCATTAATCACTCGAGAATGTTCAAGGTAATCGCCAACGCACAAAGTGAGATGCGGCGGATCGTCCAAATAACGCACGGCCGCGCGGCGTGCGCGTACAGCGTCCTTATGCGCCATCACCCACGCCGCAGAGGCCGGATCAAGGTCCAGCGCGGCAAAACCAGGGCCCGTGCCACTAACATAATCTATCGCCATAGGCCGAGTCCCAATTTGAACATAAACCAGATGCTGCGCCGGATGGTGCGAACCTTCGATCGCCATGTCGCCGACCAATTCGATACCCCATGCGGTCGCGGCGGAAAGCGCACGGGAATCGTAGCGATGCGCCAGCCATGTTGTTTCGCCTGAAACTGAACATAGATATCAAAACTAAAATCGACGGGCGGGTTGACCAAATACTGAAGTAGATCGCGATGAAACACTTTTGGCTGGGCATTGATCTCACGGTACCACCCACGCAGCGCCACGAACGCTACCGCCTGCATACCCCAGGTGATAATGCGTTCTTTGAATGCGCGTCCGAAACGGGCGCCCTTCACCAGTGTTTGCTTAGGTTTTTTCGCATTTAACAAAACACGAAACGCGGCAATAACATCTGCCGGATCGGTCTGTAGATCAGCGTGCGACCACGCCAACCATTCGCCGTGCGCGATGCGCAGTCCCTGGATGATACCGTCACCATAGCCTTTGTTTGGCTCGATCCGGATACTGCGCGCCCAAGGATACGCTGGCAGAGTAGCGGCCAACACGGCGGGCGTGTCATCACGCGAGCCGTTGTCGACGCAGATGATTTCCAATTCCAGATCACCGCGCACGGCGGCGTAACGCGCAAGCAGATCGGCCAGTCCTTTGGCCTCGTTATAGCAGGGAAGAATTACGGAATACATCATGGCACCTGGTGAATCAGCGGCAGCAGACTGCGGCGAACAAGTATAAGCATATCAACAGGAGCTTCTTCGAATGCGCAGATTACATAAGGGTCATTGCCGACCGTGGTCAAAGACACTATATAATCGCTGTTCTTCTGTGTCGGTGTGATCTGTGGATTGCGGCTCGAATTCATTATTTTTATGTCGCCAGATTTGTCCCAATCCGGTCCCCACGCCTGCCAACGATCCATCCATGGCTGTTTGCCGGCATCCCAGTATTCGGGATCAATGATGGCAGTAATGCGACGCCCCACCCGCTCAGATACGGTCTGCGTAATGAAAATAATAGCATCGAAAGCCCGTTTCTGTGCCGCGAAAATCGGCTGCCGTGAACGCATTGCCATTTCATCAGCCTGGTGCAACGAGCGAGGGATCGCGATCACGCACCACCACGTAACCATGACAAACAGCACGATGGCGCCCACAGGTTTCATCCAGCGATCCCATATCGGCCTACGGCCTTCGGTAGTCGTGCTCGCCAAAAGGAATACGCCCGCCAGACAAAGCACAAAACCCGGATGAAGATAAAATTCCCACAGCCTGTGGACAGAATGCATGATTAGCACGAGCAAACCCAAACCACAGGCCAGCAAGCCAACGCCAAGAACGATACGCGGATCCACAACC
>JBBROQ010000006.1:0-38926 GCA_038229115.1 Planctomycetota bacterium
CAGATCGCCGGCACTAAGCTTGAACGGATCGTCTTCGACATAATCGACGAAACGGGTGCTGACGTCGGCGTCGATTCTAGCGGTATAAACCGCGTTTTGGCCGGTTTCGCGAACGTAATAAAGACCGGCACTGTGTTCGTCATTCTTACCCACGATTACATCAACCAACACGCCGCCGGTGGCGTCGACCAGCTTCACGCTTTTGCCGCGGCCCAGCTTTTTCGTCAGGTCCTGATCCAGCGGATCGATCACGCCGAGTTCCTCAAAGTCCTTCGGATCGGTGGTCACCGCGCGACTGAGTTCGACGTCTAAATAGCCCGCGGCGAGTTTTGCCGCGCGCGCCTTCGCATCGGCTGGGTAATCGTAATGGCTGGCGATTAGCCACCGACCCTCGCGGAATTTCACTTCAATCCGCTTGGCCGAGGTGCTGGCTTCGTCCCAGGTGGTAACGGTCAGACCCGCGACCTGCGCGACATCGACTTTTTTACCCAGGCGCTTGGCCTCAGCCTTGGCCGCGCCGGTGTCGTGCGCGAAGCTCGGAAACCAAGCGATGAAGGAAGTGATGATGGCGATGACGCCAAGGATGATGGGCAGTTTGCTCATGTCGTGCTCCGCTGGCGCGAGCTAGGGATGCCGGCGCGTTCGGCGAGAAGTCGGTTGGACCAAACGATCAGAATCAGCAGCAACAAGGCCACGGTCGGAAGACCCAGCGCCATGCCCACCACCCAAGCACGGTAGGCCTTAATTTCGCGGTCCTGATTGATGTCGAACTGGTGCAACTGGCCTTCGTATTTCTGCTTGATGCGCAACACCTCGGCGGTGGCCGCGCGCGAGCCGTTCACCTGCTCCTGCTCCCTCTTATTCGCCTTGGTCTCTTCATTGAGCGATTCATCGGCGTCGATCTGCGCCAGTTTGGCCTGCAGCGCCATGTTGGCCTCGTCGATCTTGGCCTTCATGTCGCCCTCGATCTTCTCTCTGCTGACCGAAGTCTTTGCCAGCGTTGCGACCAACACCTGCTCCATGCGGGAAAGTGGCCGACGTTGCGCCTTTCGATTACGGATGTCCAGGTAAGCCCTATCTGCGAACAGCGCGTCGACCGCGTTGCCAAGGAACTGCACATTGCGCAGATCGGTCAGGACTCGGAATTGATCGTCGCCCAATTTGCCGCCCTGATTGCGGTAGAATTGGAAGAACTGGTCGTTTGCCAAATCGGTATCGGCGACCAGCACCACATGGATCGGCTTCGGGCTAGGCACGCCGGTTTTCTGTTCGGTTGCTTTCGGAGCGGTCGCATCTTTCGCAGCTTTATCGTCTACAGGCTTCGCCGCCGGATCTGCAACGGGGTAGGCGCTGGGCATCTCGCCGTTGATTTCGACCGCGATCGCGGGCGCACCGACGATGCCGGCCGGGCGCTTGCGCGCGGAGTCGAGTTCGGGATTCAGCATCAAGCCGCCACTTCCGTAATTCGGCTGCATGAGTTCGCCCGCCGACGCGCGACCCCAGGTCATTCCGGTCACCGGCCGCAGCAGCGGCGTGACCGTTAGCTTCGGATACTTGTCCTTGGTCTCAGTAATTGAGCCCGGCATCGGGATCAGCAGCGAACTAATGCCGGTGGTGATGCCGCTGTCGCCAATCGAACCTTTGGCGCGATCCAGCCACACAAATGTGTCGGGAATGATATGCCGGAATTCGTGGCTGGGATTGTAGTCGCTCCACACCATTTCGTTTTCGTTCAGGTCGACGCCCAGCGCTTTCAACAGCGGCTTCAGGTCGCCTTTCTTTGGCGCGTTCTCATCCGGCGGGCCATAGGGATTCGCGCTCTTCTTGGGCTGCGTCGGCACCAGTTCGGCTTGGCCGTTCCAGACCGCGAACGCGGGCACCGGGTCTTCCATCAACAGCGTCGGGCCGCCGTTCCAGATATAGCCATGCAGGTTTTCGATCTGCTTGTCGGTCAGCGTCGACGGCTGCGGCACCACCAACGCCTCGACTTCGGCCGCGACCGGGCTGTCGAGATTAACGCCGCGTACTTCGTACTGCTTCTTCCATTCGGCGACAATTTGCCACGCCTCTTGGGGCCGACCGCTGCGGGCGTCGAAACCGCCATTGATGTTCATGTCGGTTAGGGCGATACCCAACACATGCTTTTTGGTGTCGGCCACCGCGCGCACCGCGCGCACCAATTCATATTCCACCGACAGACCCGGATCGAAATGCTCGATGATCTGCGTGCGGCCGCCGCAGGTGATCGCGGCGCTGAGGTACACCTCGCCAAACTTTTTGCCGGAGGCGCTGTCGATCACCATTTTGCGCGGCTGGATCGCATATTCCTTGCCGGCCTTTTCGCCCGCTTGATCAAGCGAGTCGGCGGGTTCGTACACCTTCACCGACACGGTGCGATTCGCGCGCGCCAGGGCGTTGATCTTGTCGCTGACTTCCTTGCCTTTGAGCTGCAATTCCGGCGGCAGTTCCTTGCTGATAAAGGCGACCACCTGCACTGGCTGAGTGACGCCTTTCAGCAGCTCGGTGCTGGCCAGGCTCATCGAGGACAGGCCTTCGCTGCTGACGTCTTTGTCGATGCCATAGCGGCCGCCGATGCGCGCGACGTTGACCAGGATCAACACGCCCAGCACCAACGTCACCACCTGCACCTGTACGGTGTCGCCGCGACGCGGACCCCAACGTCGGCTGGCCAGGACGAAGATCGCCAGACTGATAGCGATCAAAGCGCCGGTAACGCCAACGGCGATACCGCCCAACGGCAGCACCGAGCGATTGAAGTCATCGAACCAATTCAGCCACGACGCCGCACCCATCACCAATGCGCTGAACAGGGCGCCCAACACAAACGCGATCGCCGGCATCGACACCAACACGCTGGCCAACAGCGCGAACGCCGCGAACACCAGACCTGCCAACCACCAGCCAAAATAATTCGCCAACACCAAACCAAGGTCCGGGCTGCCCAGCCATTCCAGCACCAGCACGTTGGAGAGGCTGCATGCCAGCGCAATGGTGAAATACGTCACAATCGCCAGGTATTTACCGAGAATCGCATCGCCCACTGATAGCGGCAGGGTCAACAACAGCTCTTCGGTGCCCGACTCACGTTCCGACGCCCATGCGCCCATCGCGATCGCCGGCAACAGCACCACCAACAGCCACGGCATCACCGGATACAGCGGCGCAAGATCAGCGATGTTGCGCGCGAAAAATTTATCGCCGCCGAAATAGAACAGCGTCGCCGCGGTCGCCAACACGAACGCGAGAATGAACACATAGCCAAGCGGATTGCTCAGCAGGCTGCTGATTTGCCGCCGCCAAACCGCGGCGATGCCGCCCCAATGCAGCGCGCCGATGGCCGACGATGCTGGGGTGGAGTTGGTCGCGATGGTGCTCATGCCGCAACTCCCTTCGTGAGTTCATGGAAGCGGTCGGCGATCGGTTTGCCGGCGGCGAGTTCGGCCGGCGTGCCTTGAAATTTCAGGCGGCCTTCACTGATCAACACCACCTGATCGCACATCGCTTCGACTTCCTGCAGAATGTGCGTGGACAACAAAATCGTCTTGTCCTTGCCCAAAGATTTCACCAAGTCGCGCACCAACACGATCTGATTTGGATCCAAGCCCGCGGTCGGTTCGTCCAGGATCAACACCTGCGGATCATGCAGCAGGGCCTGCGCCAAGCCGACGCGTTGGCGGAAGCCTTTCGACAGTTTGCGGATCGGCTTGGTCCAGACCTCTTCGATGCGGCAAGCGTTGGCAACCCGCGCCAGTGCGTCCTGTTTCGCCTGACCGCAAATCCCGCGCACTTCCGCGACATAGCGCAGATAAGCGACCGGCGTCATGTCGGCGTACAGCGGGCCGTTTTCTGGCAGGTAGCCAAGCACGCGGCTGGCCTCGATGCGCTGCGTCTCGACGTCAAAACCGCCGATGAACGCGCGCCCGGAACTAGGCGCCAAGAAGCCGGTGAGAATCTTCATGGTGGTCGACTTGCCGGCGCCGTTCGGCCCCAGGAACGCCGTCACCGAACCGGCCGGGACACTGAACGAGATGTCACGGATTGCGGTAAAATCACCGTAATATTTGCTTAGGCCATCGGCCTGAATCAGCGCGGGGCGCGCTGGCGTTACAGCAACAGGCGGGGTCGGATCGGTCATCGCGTGGTCCTGATGGGCAAAAGACAAAAGACTAGATGCGGGCGCAAGACGCAGCCACGGCGACAACCTTTCCGGTCGTTCGTCGCGCGGATGCAAAGTGCTCCGTGCTGACCGGAGCTAAAAGGCTCGTGCCACCTCCGCGTCAGCGGGGCGGGTGATAGTCTGGCGGCGCTGGTGGTGCAACTGGGTTGCCCGACCGCGCGCTGCTCGTAGGCCATGCACCGCTTTCCCAACCACCATTTTTATTCCGCTGAGGTTTCCATGCAGTTCGACATCAGCCGCGATTTCCTCGATGGCATCATGATTCAGCAACCTGGCTCGCCGCAGGCCGATGCCGAGATCCGCGCCGGCGGCCAATTGCATTTCCTGCCCAGCAGCCCCGACGCCACCATGCACACCGCGGTGGTCGGTTTCGCGCTGTTTCTGGGCGGCAGCGAACAGCCGTTCGCGCGCGGCGGCTGGCGCTTCCTATTCACCAGTGACCACGCTTTTGACCCGAAACAAAATGCCACCGGTCCGTTCTTCAACGGCCTATTGATGATGGGTTCGGCCAAGGTCATGGCGCAGCTGAACAACCTGTGCATGCACGCGAATCTGCCGCTGATCCCGTTCGATCCGGCGCGCATGCAGTTGCAGCAGCCCGAACAACAACCGGCCCAACCCGGCAAACCGCAGGCCGATCAGCAGCAGCAAGCCAAACCCGGATGACGCGCACGCGGCGCGACCAGGCGCGCATCGCGTGGTCGCGGCAGCACGTGCAACCGTGAACGCAATGTCATCGCTCGCCGCCCAATATCACGACGCGACCAAGTACGCGCCCGAGACCATTGGCAATCATCCCGGCATCGACTGGGCGGCGCAGCCAGAACCGTTCAAAACCTACGACACCGCCACACCGGTCGAACTCGCGCCACTGCTGCCGTTCGATCCGAATCCATTCACCGGTGCGCCCTGTCGCGACGAAACGCTGGCAAATAGCCTCGATTTGCGCGGGCTCAGCCACTGGCTGTTCGCCACGTACGGCATCACCGGCGTAATTCCGCAGCAACCGCGCCCAACCTATCTGCGCGCGTCGCCGTCAGCCGGCGGTTTGTATCCGGCGGAAATCTATGTCGTGGTGCGCGACCTCGACGGCTGCGAACCGGGGCTCTACGGCTACGACCCACGCGCGCATCGCTTGGCACCGCTGTGGAGCGATGTCGGCGCGGCCACGCAATTGGCCGCTGCGGCTTACGGCAATGCCGCAGTCGCAGCGGCACCGGTCGCGGTGATCGTCACCGGTGTGTTTGAGCGCTCACGCTGGCGCTACGGCGAGCGCGCGTATCGGCGCATCCTGCTCGACAGCGGACATCTGCTGGGCAATGCCGGCTTGGTCGCGCCGGCATTCAATCTGCGCGTGCACATCACTGCAGCGTTTTGCGATGCGCAGGTCAACACGCTGCTGCGCGTCGACGATCAGCAGGAAGGCGCGTTGGCGATTATCGCGCTCAATCGTCCAGGCGTTGCCGAGCGCCCGGCGTGGACCGCGCTCCCAAGCGCGACCACAGTTGGCGGCGGCAGCAGCGGCGGCAGCGCCAACACCGACGATTCGTTGTCGTTTTTCCAGGCCCTGCACCACGGCAGCATGCTGCCGCCGACGCGTCCGCGCCTGATCGCGCGCGGTGAAAGCCAGGCGGAAACATTGGAAACGCGGTACGGCTGGAGCGGCGGCCTGGACCTCGCTTTGGCCAACGACACGCGCGTTGCCCTCGCGACCCGCCAGTTCCACACCGCCGTGCATCGCCGCTCAACTCGACGTTTCCTGCGCCGACCGCTCAGCCGCGAACAGTTAGCGCGCATCCTTGCTGCCGCGTACATGCCTGCGTCCGTCGGCTTGGGTGAGCAACCCGCGCTCGATCGCAGCCAACTGATGACCTTCGTCGCGGTCCTGGATGTCACCGGCATTCCGGCCGGCGTGTATTACCTAGCCCCGCACGCGCTGGCCCTGCGCTTGGTAAAAGCCGGCGTCACCCGTACCGAGGTGCAGACGCTGTGCCTAGGCCAGGAACTTGGGGGCGACGCCGCGGCGGTGATTTTTCATACCGCCGACCTGACCAATGCGGTGCAGGCGCAGGGCGAACGCGCGTATCGGTATCTGCATTTGGATGCCGGCATCATCGGCCAAGCGCTGGCGTTGGCCGCGATCAGCGAAGGCGCCGGCACCAGCGGCATCGGCGGATTTTTTGACGACCAAGCCGCCGATTTGCTGGGCATTCCGCGCGAACAAGCGGTGGTCTACATCAGCTGCATCGGCGTGCCGAGCGCCTGAACAGCACGCTCAAAGCGTCTGCTTTGAGCGTGCTTTCGATCAATGTGCGTTAGAAGCCGGCCGCGGCCGGAGCAGGCGCAGCCTTCGCGTCGTCAACCTTGGCCGGGGCCGCATCGCGTGGGCGGAAACGCTGGGCCATACGCTGTTCAAAGTTGCCTTGCCAGACTTTGTACTTGGTCATTTCCTCGGGCGTCAGGCTGGGGCTGATGCGCGCTTCGTGCGCGGTGCGCAGTTCGTCGATGAAGGCTTTGCGCTGCTCGGGCGTGTCGTCGGCGTGATCGCGCCACGCGGCGCGCATGCCGTCGCGGAACTGGTTCATGGAATCGGTGACGATCTTGGTCTTGGCCTCGTCCAAACCGACTTCGTCCTTCATCTGCGCGGCGATGTCGGGACCACGATTGTTACCGCCGCCTTGGCCGCCTTGGCCGGGGCCGCCGTTGCGATTGCCCTGGCGACGCAGCTCGGCCGTCACCAGCTCGCGGATCTGTTGCTCATCGATCTTCGGCGCATCCGCTGGACGGCGCAGGCTGGCGAGTTGTTGCGACAACGCGTCCAGACGCGCGGCCGCATCGCGGCTGGCCGCGGCGGCTTCGCTTTGGGCAAGCGCATTGGCGCGCGTCTCGCGCAGCGCGACGCCGCCCAAGGCACCGGCGGAAATGGCGAGAATCAGGCAAAGAATGATGAGCGGACGCATGGCGGACTCCTGAAGGTTCTGGCGACTTACGGCTGATGCCCGCTCGGCGTTGAGGTTGCGGGTGGAAACAAATAGCGCCCCGGATGCGTCAGCGCATGGCGCAGCAAATGCCACAGCAGCAGCGCACCCTCGGCGAAACTGAGCCCGCGCGCACGCACTGCCATCGCCAAGCTTAAGGCGAAACCGACGCCGAAATTCAGCGAGCCGATGCAGGCGATGCCGATCAGTGCCCACACCAGATCAGCCGTGGTGACCTCAATTCCAGCACATAACGCCAACGTCAGAGCACCCGTCGACAGCGTGATATGGCGCACGTCCAGCGGCACACCGGTGACCTTGCCTATGATCGGGATGACCGCCAGGAACACGCCCAATGCGGTGTTGCCGCAGATGCTGCCAACATGATGCCCGAAGACATTGCCCAAACGTTCGGCGCGCGCCGGGCCGAACCACTTGCGCAGCCGCGGACTCGCGCCCAACGCCGCCGGCAGGCCGTGATAAGCGTTGGCATTCTCGCCCAAGCCCGCGACTACGCTGGATGCCCACAACGCCACCCCGGTTACTGCCGCATACCACAAGGTACCGCCGCCGATGGGCGATAAGCTGTGCAACAGATACGCGGCAGTTTTCAGATCCAACAAATGCCGGCCCGCGGCTAGATGCCACAGCCCGTCTAAGCTCCAAGCCACCACGATCACGCCGCCCAGATTGCCCAACACCGCCGCCAACTGCGAACGCACGATGCGGGCCGAAAGCGTGGTTAATTGCTCGCCATCGGCGTCCGCCATCGCGCGCGCCAACGCCGCTGCGGTCATCGGCGGCTGCTTGGTCGCCAAGGTCAGCCCCAGCGCCTGCATCAGCAAAAAACTGCCGGAAAAATTCAGCGCGTTGAATGCGCCTTCAATGAACAGCGGCAAACCGGCCCAGCCGACCCACACTTTCATTAAGGCAGTGCCCGCGGTCAGCGCCCCGCCCCCTGCCGCTGAAGCGACCATGCCGCGCCATTCGCCGGCGGTGTTGGTGATGTAGTGCTCGCCAGTGTGGCTGGCGCTGTCGACCACCCGCCGCGTCAACAGTCCAAAATTATCCGACAGCAACGACCGCACCCGTGCCTGCGCGTGCAGATCGCGCACCAGCCCAGCCAGGAAATCTAGCGCCCGGCGCCGGCGTTCCTCGATGGCCGGACGCGGATCGCATAGACCCAAAAGGCGCTCGATACGCTCCAATTGCTGGCGCATGCGATCCAGACGGAAGACCACCGCGACGCTGACGCCGTGCCGTTCCAAATGCGCATAGATGTCGGCTAACGCTGCCCGGCAGGCGATCAGCAATGGCGGAACGAGCTCATTGACTGTGCGCGAGTCATCGCCTTTGCGCAGGGCTTCGGCGACCGCTGTGACCGCGCGCAGCAGCAGATGGAAGGGCGACTCGATCAAATTCGGATTGCCGCTGCGCCAGCGCAACTCCGCGTCTTCGCTGCTTGATGCCAGGCGCAACGCGAGGACTTCCAGCGCGTCGGCGATTTCGCCCGGCACCGTCGCCCACGCGCCGGCCGTACTGGGCAGTGCCGTAAACAGTTCGTTGACCCACACCGGATGCAGCCCGGCTAGCCACCGCGCGGCAGGCGGATGGTCGGCGATGCGGGCCAGCACCGTCGACGGATCGCGCGAATTGACCGCCGGTGGCAGCGCTTTGCGGATCAGCCGACGCGCGGTTTCCTCGATCACGCCGTGCCGCGGTGGCAGTCCTGCATCGCAGAAAATGCGACTGAGATCACCGCCGGTTAAAAAGCGGCTGATCATCCCGCCCAAAGCCTCGGCGGCGATTGGATCGTTACGAACCCGCGTCAGCAACCGCCCCGGTCGCCCAGTTTCCGCGCCCAACCACGACGCCAGCTCGGCCAGTCGGGTCGCGTCTTCGGCGAAATCATCCGGCGGCGCGTTCAGTAAGCGGTCGAGTTCAGGGTCGATAGGAAGGTCAGTCACGGGCGGTATGCTGTCGCCATCGGCGTCGCCGCAACCCGGCTGGCGCGCGCATCAACCCACGTAGTTTGCCGGCATGCTCTGTTACTCCTGGAATGTGAACGGTCTGCGCTCGGTCGCGCGCAAAAACCTGCTGCCGTGGTCGGTGCTGCCCGACGCCGAAGTCATCTGTTTGCAAGAAACGAAAGCCCAACCGCAAGCGCTCGACAGCGCGCTGGCCGAACCCGACGGCTGGCACGCGCAGTGGCATTCCGCGGAAAAACCCGGCTATTCCAGCGTCGGCATCCTGACGCGCATGCAGCCGGATGAGGTCATCGCCGGCTTGGGCGTCGAGGAGTTCGATCGCGAAGGCCGAGTGTTGACGGTGCGTTTCGGCACCCTCGCCATTATTTCGGCGTACTTCCCAAATAGTCAGGAACTGGGCAAACGGTTGGGCTACAAACTCGCGTTCTGCACCGAGCTGGAAAAGTTTCTGACGCGACTGCGCGCGCGCGGTTTTGAAATCCTGCTGATGGGCGACTACAACATTGCGCACCATCCAATCGACCTCGCCCGTCCAAAGGACAATGAAAAGAACGCCGGCTATTTGCCGGCCGAACGCGCCTGGATGACGCGTTTCACCGGCGCGACTGACGCCGGCGGCCTGGGGTACCGCGACGTGTTCCGCGAACGCAATCCCGAACTGGTCGGCGCCTACACTTGGTGGACCAACTGGGGCCAGGCACGCGCGCGCAATGTTGGCTGGCGAATCGATTACGGCTGCGTCTCGCCGGCCCTCGCCGAGCGCGTCAGCGTGGTCCGCCATCATCCCGAAATCATGGGCAGCGACCATTGCCCGGTGGCGATCGCGCTGAGCTAGAGCGTCGACATGCACTAATGCCAAACAGCACGACCGCGCGGAGTTCTCCGCGCGGTCGTGCTGTTTTCAGGTTCCGCCCGCAGGCGGCAGCCGGTTACTTCTTCTTCGGGATCGGCGCGGTGGTCGGCAGGTTCTTGACCAGTTCGGTCGCTTCGGCGGTGGTCGCCGCGTGACCCCAACCGCTGGCGCTCTTGCCGTCGACGATGTCCATCGTCAGGTTGTCGTCACCCGTCGGGCTGACGCCGCCGGGGATGTGGTCCAGGTCAAGCGCGTGGCGCAGTTTCCAGGCGATGATGTGGTCGGCGACCGAGCTGTCGCCGGACAGACCCAGACCACCGAGCAGGGTGCCGTCGGCCGCGTACAGCGCGAGGCCGCCGCCGAACACATTCAGCCCGCCGATGCGCTCGCCGATAAGGGGATCCTTCACCGTGCCAAAGCGCTCGGCCTTACCGGCGTAGGCTTTGGTGGCGTCGATCGGATTGGATTCCTGCAAGCCGAACAGGCTGCCGCCGGGCTGCACGCCGCTGTACAGCTGGCCGGTGGACACTGCCAGTTTTGGTAAGCTGAAAGCGTTCGCGGTTGAGGCTTTTTGCGCCGAGATCACGCGCGAGCCGGGCCATTGATCGCCACGATTTTCGCCGCTGAACGTGAGCACCTGCACGGTGCCGTCGCGGTCGACGATGGTCGCCCACATGTTCAGACTGAAGCCGCCGTTCTTTTCTTTCACGATCGCGCGCAGCGCGGTCTGCACGGCGGACGCATCGGGCAGCGCCGCGGCATGCACGGCACTGAACGCCAGTAGTGTGATCAGCGCGGCCGTGCGCGTGAATAGTGAAAGGGAGCGGGTAATGGACATGAAACCTCCGTGAAGCTGAGCGTGAGTTGATCGTGCCGTCGCCGTCCTGGCGCGGGCCGCGGCGGATGGTTCAACCGACGCTGCGCTCCGCAAGAGCGCGCTCAATGTACTGATGAAGGTGCAGTGAATTCGCGGTGAAAATCAGAACGCGCGTGCGGCCGCGGCGTGGTATTCGACCAACATCTGCCGGCACGATTCGTCGATTACCACGCGCATGCGGCGATGACCAGCGTACAGCGCCAGCATCACCTGATGCACCAGCCGGCACAGGTGCGTCTCGCCGATCGCCAACAACCGCAGCTCGCCCTGCTCGTCATCCAACAGGTGATCGAGCAGCGCCAGCAAATGCGTCTGCGTTCCAGGATATTCGACTTCGGCCACGTCATCGCGCGCATCCTCACGCGTCCGCGGTGCGCGCGGCGTACTCAACTGCGCCCGAGCGGTAAGCACCATGTCGACAATGCGCTCGTTCAGCTCCAGATAGATGCAGCGGTGCTGATCCAATGCCGCGTCCACCAGCGCGCGTTCAATCAGGCCGAAGAAATAGCTGCCCAAGACAATCTTCACCAACAGCGGCGTCGGCAGTGCGTCGAGCGTGTGGTGCTGATCTGCGCGGCCGCGGATCGCCGCGAGTTCGTCGTTGTAGATCGCGAACAAGTCGAACGGGTACAGCTTGCTGAGGTCGATGGTCTTCACGATCGCTTTCGGGCCCGGCGGTGATGCGCGCAGCGGATGCGGCAGCGTAGCTGAACTTTGGCCGCGCCAAGAGCCCGGAATCAGTGTCGCGGATCTCGGCAGTGGCGTGCAGAAGCGCAGCAAAACATTGACGAAAAAGCGGTGAAAATGCGGTATTTTGACGCTTGTAGCGATGGACGGAAAACGCTTACGCGGCCTTGCTGCATGACGTCGCAGCGAATGGTTTCAGCGCGCGTCGTTATCCCGCTCAACGCGCCGTTTGTTTCCAGGTTTCAAAGCGCGTCAGCACCGCGCGCTCGACCTCGATCCACGTGCTAAGTCGCGGAGCCGCGCAGGCGGTGTTGGTGCTGTTGGCGAATACGATCACGTCGCCGCCCTGCGCCCGCAGCTTGGCCACGTTTTGTGGCGCGTCTTCAATATAGACATTGGCGTCCACCGCAGTTTTTTCGCCGAGCATGCACAGATCCCAATACGGGATGCCGTGATGGTCCAGCCAGGCCACGGTCTGACTTACCGCAGGCAGATGGAAATATTTAATGAAGAGTCGGTGCGTGATGATGCGCAGATGAATGCCGGCCTTCGACAACCGGCGCAGCGCCTGCGGGCAGTCGCTAAACGGTTGCAGGTGCTGAAACAAATCGCGTTGCGTGACCGCGAATTTATGGAAGTCGGGATAGCCGCCGGGCGCCTTATCCATGCCCCATTCACTGAGGCCGTAACTAACATTGCGGGTCAAGGTCGCTTCGGCCACGCCCAACCATTCCGCCGCGATTGGGCGGATGCCCTCGTAAAAATCTGCGCACACGCCATCCAGATCGACGCCGCAGACGAACATGGATTCGGTCATGTCAGTGCCCCGGTTCAGAGGTCATTTGATTCCGACCGTCGCCCCGTTCGCCTTCCACCACGCTTCCCAACCGTCGTGCAACGAGCGCTTATATTTGGCGTGATAATCCGCCCAGATTTTGCTTTCGGCGTCCATCGCCAAGTCGGTGGCGGCACGTTTGGGCAGGGACGGCAGGCCGTTGGTGCCCATGGGCTTTCCAGTGGCAGGGATCTCACTGTGACTGGTCAGTTCGCGCAGCGTCAGGTCGGCGTGGAAGGCGACCAGCGATTGGTCGTCTAGCAACGCGGCGATCAGATGATCGACGCATTTGCGCGTCCCCACCGACTGCAGCACTTCAATGCAACCCAACCGCACGGCCCAATCATCGCTTCGACGCAGGGTGTCGACCAATTTAGTTTCGATCACCGCACCTCGCCGGGTCAGCGATTCGATCGCTTGGTCATAGAGAGCCGAAGCCTTCGGATCGCTGGGGTCTTTACCGTTGCTGAGGTCGGCGAGCTGCTGGTTCAGATCCTTTTCCTCCCGCGGCACGTCCGGTTTCTGCTCGGCACGGAAAATCGGTTCTTCCTTATCGGTGCAGGCGCCCAAGGCAAAAAGTGCGACGAAGAGCAGCTGAAACAGCGTGAGTTTGCGCATGCGCCGCATGCTGTTGCCGACCACGCCTTGTCGAGGACGGAAAGTCGAGCGCTGAGAGTCGAGCGCTGAGAGCCGAGCGTTGATAGCCGAGCGCAGGCCGCACCGGATCACGGCCAGCGCATCACCACCGGCGCGCCAGGATAGAACACCGCGAGGATCGCGCCGGGCCCTTTGCCATCGTGCGCCATCTGCCAAGCGCTGACCTGCGACAGGCCGACGCCGTGGCCGAAACCGCGACCGCTGATGACGACTTGGCCGCCCTTAGTGCTGACCGTCAGGCAACGATCCCACCACGTGCTGCGCACCACGCCGGGACCGACGGCCAAGCGGAATTCGCTGGCCGGGATGCGCGTGGTGCGCTCCTTTTTGTCGATGCGATGGCGAATGGCGACCTGCTCGACCCGACCCGAATCGGTGAAGCGGCCTTCGGCCCTCACGTCGGTGACGGTGCCAAACGTCGGCCGACCCGACTGCTCATGCGACCACGCCTGTAATCCGGCACTCACGTCCTTCAGCGGCAGATCGCATTTCCAGCGCCAATGCGTCGGAAATTTCAGCCCATTGCAGCCAGCTTGCGCAGCGGCGTCGTTGACCGACGGCATGGCCGCGGCCGCGTTGCTGCCGTCCGCCAAGCGCAGGTTCGGAAACACGTTCGCCGCGGCTTCGGTGCGCCCGCCGGAACAGGCGTAAAACAGCGCTAACAGCGGCTGGCCGCGTACGTCCAACACTTGGCCACGCGTGCTGCTGATGGCTTCGGCCACCGTGACCGAGGTCCGCGTCGGCACGCCCGCATACGCCATGTCGACGGTGTAATGCCAATGGATGTTCCAAGCCCGATCCCAGCGCGTCAGGTATTGGCTGGCCGCGTAACTGCGCGCCGCGATCGCCTGCGCCTGCAACGCGGCCAACGGCCAGGACGGGTTCATCTCGGTCGGCAGCACGCCGGCCAAATAGGTTTCCAGCGGCACGCGTTCGAGCAGCAGGACCTCGTCGCGATCAATCATCAACACCGGTTCGCCTGCGAAACGCATGGTTTTCACCGCACCAAACGGCGGCACCGGCGTGGCGGTGAAGCGGCCGGCAGGCGCGGCCGCCATCACCAGCGCGGCTTCCTTCCCAGCGACCGGCTGACCGTTGAGGCTCAGACGTCCGCCGCTGACGGTCGCGCTTACCGGCCCGGCGGCGAACGTCTGGCCGGCGCAGGTAGCACTCGCATTTAGGCTGAACGTCAGCGAATGCCCGCGCAGTAGAAACACACGCAGCAATGGTTCGCGATCCAGGCGCGGGCGCTGCGGCACGACTGCCGGTGGCGGCACGATTGGCGGCGCGCTGTTCACCACGAGGTTCGCGGTGACCTCAGCCGGCGCGGGCGCTTCTACCGATGTCGGCGCCGAATCTGCCGCCGGGCCGCGGGTACGGCAGGCGCTCATCACCAACACGATCGCTAATGCCAGCACGCAGGTGGCGCTCAGTAAAATCGCTGGAGAGCGCGCGAATTTTTTCGTCCAGTCAGGCATGCTGGTCTTCTACCGTGAACGTGGTGCTGAAGCCATCGACGGCCATGGTCACATGGGCCGGCAGACGCGCGGTCCATTCGGCATATTTCACCTCGGCACCCATGTGCGTCAGCACCGTGCGCGCCGGGCGCAGACGGGCGATGATCGCTTCGGCCTCGCTCCAACATAGGTGCGTCGGATGCGGCTGCTCGCGCAGCATGTCGAGCACCAGCACCTCTAGACCGCTGAGCAAAGCATCGGTTTCTACCGGCAATTCTTTGAGGTCGGTCAGGTAGGCTAAATTGCCAATGCGATAGCCGGTGGTACGCCCCGCCGGGCCGTGGCTCATCGCGAAAGGTGTCACCGGCAGACCCGCGACCATTTGTTGATGACCGTCAGTGAGCGGTCGCGGTTCGAGCGACGGCGCGGCGAATTGATAGCCCTCGTCGCGCCGGCCGAAGCAGTACGGAAACATCGCGATCAGGTCATCCAAATGTGGGCCGTGGCCATACACCGGAATGGTCGCGCCTTTCATCAAGCGATTGAAATGCCGCAGTTCATTGATGCCGTGACTGTGGTCGGCGTGCTCGTGAGTGAACAGCACCGCGTCGCAGCGCACGATGCATTCCGACGGATAATCACGGCGATTCCAGCGCACATACGGATCGCGCATCTGATGCATCAAGTCCGGGCCAGTGTCGATCAGGACCACTTGTCCGGCCGGGCCTTTCAACAGCGCGCCAGAACGCCGACGTTCATCGCGCGGATCGCTTGACCACCACGCCGGATAACCCCACGGCGGATTGCCGTGACTGGTGCCGCAGCCAGTAATGACGAGTTCCCAGGTGGGCATCGCGGGATTGAACGGCGCCGCCAGCCATCGGCAACGGCAACCGCAGCAGCAACCGCGTGCGACATTGACCGCACCGGCGGCACCGAAAGCATCCCGCGTCATGCCGACGCCGCCTGTGCTGGTCGCCCTCGACCTCGACGGCACCCTGTTAACCGAAGATGCGCTCCTGAGCGCTGGCCACGCGCGCGCAGTGCGCGAATTGCTCCACAGCGGCATCCAGGTCGCCCTGGTCACCGGTCGGCCGCTGTTAACCACCGCATCGATATGGCACGAGCTGAACCTGCGCACGCCGGCGGTGTGCTTCAACGGCGGTTGGGTCGGGACGCCCGCGGGCGAACGCGCGCCGCAACTGCAAACGCTCGCGCAAGCCGTGCTCAGCGAAGCCGACGTGCGCACTATTGTCGCCGCGGTCGCGGACATCGACGCGGCGCTGTGCGCGTATCCGGATCTGCATACCTGGATCATGGACCGGGAAATTCCGCTCACGCGACGCTGGCGCGAGTTCTACCGCACCGACATCAGCATCGCGCCCGACCGCTTCGCCGTCTGGCACGGCCACAGCCACAAAATGATGGTGGTCGGTGAACCCGCAAAA
The DNA here is from genome assembly GCA_038229115.1 of Planctomycetota bacterium. Classification (GTDB taxonomy): domain Bacteria; phylum Planctomycetota; class UBA11346; order UBA11346; family UBA11346; genus JBBROQ01. The sequence continues at coordinate 15,979 of JBBROQ010000006.1, forward strand.
ATTCCCCAGGTCGCGGCGCGCCTAAGCCACCGTTTGGGCGCGCGCTTCCCGGTAGTCATCAGTCAGCACGACCGGATCGAGATCCTGCCGCCGGCAGTGTCGAAGGCCTGGGGATTAGCACGTTTGGCCGCGCACTTAGGGGTCGCACGCACCGACGTGTGGGCGGTGGGCGACGCCGACAACGACATCGAAATGATCGATTGGGCTGGCCACGGCTGCGTTATGGGCCAGGCCGAAGCGAAGGTGCGCGCACACGCGCGGCATGTGTTACCCGGCGTCGGCGCGCGCGGGCTCTGCGCGTTGCCGGGACTGATCGCGCGGCATCGTAACAAACGCTGATCCCATCCATCTATCGAGGTCGCCATGCGGGCTTTTTTACTGATTTTTTCAATCGTTTCGCTCACTGCCAGCGCACTGCACGCCGAAGACATCACCACGCTTTCGGGCAAGACCTTCACCGGCGTCAGCGACGTGAAGGCCAAGCCGGATGGTTTGACCTTCATTACTGCCACCGGCCCGGTGACGGTGAAGTTCACTGACCTGCCGCAGGCAGTGCGCGATCAGTACGGCTATGATCCATTCGCCGCGGCAGTGTTCACCGCGCATCGTAACAAGCCGCAGAAGCTGGCGCTGACCGACGCGTTTAGCCTGAGCAATCTGGAGCAGGCGAAGACTAAGGCCGCGGCCGAGGGCAAGCTGCTCGGCTTCGTGATGGTGTGGGACCAGTTCTTCGGGGTGGTCGCGGCGCCATTAGCCAAAACGGGTGGCAGCGCGGGACTGGTACATTTCTACCAGGTTTTCAACCCGACCTTGGTGTTGGTGTTCGTACGCCACGAAGCCGAACTCGGACTCGTTCCCGACGCGGTGAAGAAAGGTTTCGCCGGCCCCGACGAAGGCGGCTTTGCGCCAAACTTGTGCGTCACCGATTCAACGGCGACCGAATATATCTGCGAAATCCCGCTCGGCGGCGGCAAGGACAGCGACGGCCCCAAACGCGAAGCGGTGTTCAAAGCCAAGATCGAAGTGATCAAAACTTTTCTCGCCGCGCATCCGCTGACGCCGACGGCAACCGAAAAAATCTCAGAAAATCCCGTTCCCAGCAAAGATCCTGCACCGACGCCGGTGCCTGCAGAAACTCCCGCGCGTTGATGGTCTTGTTGCTCTGATGGCGGTGCCCGTCGATAGCACTGGTCTTTATCACTGGCCGGCGGGCGAGCGCTTCGCTGCCGAACTGCCGTCGCTGGTCGCACTCGCGGGTAAACGCGTGCTGGATTTGGGCTGCGGCCAAGGGCGCTTGGGCACGCTGGCAATGGTTCATGGCGCCGCCGCCGTGGTGTTCGCCGACGCCGATGCGCAGGCGCTGGCCGCCGTGCGCGGCGTTCACGCTCACGATCCACGCGCTCGGTTCACATTGCATCAGTGGGGCGAAGCGCTCGACGATCCTGACGCTGGCACTTTCGACGTGGTGCTCGGCGGCGACATTTTGTATCGGTCGGCCTATTTTGCGGCGTTGCTGACCACCATCGCACAGCAGTTGTCGTCGCATGGCCAAGCGATGCTGAGCGACCCGCGCCGCACCCTTGACGCGGAATTGCCCATGCTTGCCGCGGCCGCGCGGTTGTCGTGGATCAGCGAGCGGCGCGAGACGTACACGTTGGTGCGGATCGAACGTTCGATGGCCTGACGCCAGGATCGGTCGTTCGGGCCACACCATTCGCACGACTGTGGCAATCCCCCTCAAACCCCGGTGAAATGCGCAACTCTTGAATCATTTCTGGTTGCGGTTTCAAAGTTTCTCACACACTCCCGCGCTTGATGCACGCGCTCGCCCCCCTCGCCTATGTTGCCGCCGCCATCTATGTGCTGGCGGTTTTCCTCCTCGCGCTTTACGGGCTGCACAGCTTCTGGCTGCTGTCGCTGCTGCTGCGCCACCGCAAGGAGGCCGTGGCGATCGAAACCGCCGAGGCTAACGAAGCGCTGCCAGCCGAGCTGCCGCGCGTGCTGGTGCAGTTGCCGGTGTTCAACGAACGCGATGTGGTGCATCGCCTGGTCGAAGCCGTCGGGCGTCTGGATTGGCCGGCGGACAAATTGCACATTCAGCTGCTGGACGACTCCACCGACGACAGCGTCGAGATGGGCCGCGTGGCCTGCGCGCGCTTGCGCGAACGTGGGTTGGATGCGGTGTCGATCCATCGTTTGGACCGCAGTGGCTTCAAGGCCGGCGCGCTTGATCACGGCATGCAGCAGAACGATGCGCCGTTCATCGCGATCTTCGACGCCGACTTCGTGCCCGATGCCGACTTTCTGAAAAAAGCGATAAAACCGCTGCTGCACGATGAAAAACTGTGCTTAGTCCAGGGCCGTTGGGAACATCTCAACCGCCACACCAATCTGCTCACCAGCGCACAGGCGCTTGGCATCGACGGGCATTTCGCGATCGAGCAGGGCGCGCGCGCGTGGTCGGGTCTGGCAATGAATTTCAACGGCACCTGCGGGCTATGGCGCCGGGCCGCGATCATCGACGCCGGCGGTTGGGAACACGACACGCTGACCGAGGACATGGACCTCAGTTATCGTGCGCAGTTAAAGGGCTGGACCTGCACCTACCGCATTGGCTTGGCCGTGCCGGGGGAAGTTCCGGCGACCGTCAGCGCTTGGCGCACGCAGCAATTCCGCTGGGCCAAAGGCTCGATTCAGACCGCGATCAAACTGCTGCCGCGCGTCTGGCGCTCATCGTGGGGTTTCCACGCTAAGTTGGCCGCGACTTTACACATGACGCACTACTTAGTGCACCCGCTGATCCTGGTCAGTTTGTTCTGCGCGCCGTTGGCGTTGATGTTGGTCGATCGGTTGCCGTGGTGGGTGTTGATGCTGGGTTTTGCCGGCTTTTTGATCGGTGCGAGTTCGCCAATCATCACCTACGTCACCGCGCAGGTGGTCCTGAACGGCCGCAATGGTCTGCGTAATCTGCGTAATCTGCCGGCACTGGCCGCGATCGGCACCGGTATCGCAGTATCCAACTCCAACGCGGTCTGGCAGGCTCTGCGCGGCAAGCAATCCGAATTCGTTCGCACGCCCAAAGGCGGCAATGTCGGCAAAGGCAAAGTCAGCAGCAGCTACAAATCCAAAGCCGCCAGCGGCATGGCCGAACTGTTCTGCTGTCTCTGGGCGGCGGTTGGCCTAGCGCTGGGTTTTACCGGCGCGCACAAATGGGTGACGCCGTTGTTGGCACTGTATTTTTCAGGCTTTTTGTGGATGGCAATCTATTCGATTCGCGAACGTTTAGCCGATGAACGCGCCCATCGCGACGACTCGGTGCGTGGTCGTTCGCCGTTACCGTTCTTGATTCCAGCCGGCGTGCTGTTGGTGGTTGGCGCGTTGACGCTGTCGTTTCTGCCGCGCCTGATCTCTGGCGCTGATAGCTGGCGCCATGCGCCGGCGTGGTTCGGTGGCGTGGCGTTGGGCATGAGCACGGTTTATTTGGCTGCAGTGGCGATGGTGCGCGCGCGCCAGGGCGGCACGTGGACCATCGGTTGGGTAATCGCGGTCGCCTTCGCGCTGCGCATCGCGTGCCTAGGGCTAGCGCCCAGCGACGACGTGAACCGGTATCTGTTCGAAGGCCGTCAGGTCGCCAATGGTCAGAATCCGTACATTTATTCGCCCGCGCAAAGCATGGGCGGCCCGGCTTCGGAACAGATCGGCTGGGAGACCTATTTCGCCATCAACCATCCAGAATGGGCCAGCATCTATCAGCCGGTGACGCTTGCCTACGAGACCCTGGTGACGGCGTTCTCGGTGCATCCGCTTTCGTTCAAGATCGCCGGCTTGATCTGCGATCTGCTGGCAATGGGTTTGGTTGTCGCGCTGCTGATGCGCGCGCGCGCGGCGTTTTCGATGGTGCTGCTCATGGCGTGGAATCCGGTTGGTCCGCTGATGTTTGCGGGCGAGGGCCATCACGACGAGATTATGACGCTGCTGTTGGGCTGTGGTTTGTATCTGGCTACTGGCAACCACCTGAAACGCGCGCTGGTGATGACCAGTCTGGCCGCGCTGGCGAAGCCGTTCGCAGTCGTGGCGCTGCTGCCGCAATTGTCCGGCAAGGCGCTGAAATGGTGGCTGCTGCCGCCGTTGGTGGCGATCGGTTGTTACCTGCCGTTTAGCGGCGCGGGCATGAAGCTGTTTTCAACTCTGGGCACGTTCGGCGGCCAGGGCCATTTCCATGGCGTCTTGGAGCCGTGGCTGCGGCTGTTGGGCAATTCGCTCGCCGGCGATGCGCTGGATCAGCGCCTGATTACCGCGGCGCTGATCGGCTTGTGGCTAATCGGGACCTTTGTGTTGATGGCGCGCGCGCGGGTGCGTACGCCGCACGAGATTCTGGATCTGACGGGCCGCTTGTTGGCGTGGATGCTGGTGTGCCTGCCGACGCTGCATCTGTGGTACTTCGCGCCGTTGGTGCTGCTGCTGCCGTTCACCACCTCGTTCGCGTTGGTGCTGTGGACGGCGATGGCGCCGGTGTACTGGCTGCACGCGGTGGTGTTCCCAACGCCGATGGGTTGGGGGGAAGCGCCGCTGATTACCGCGGTCGCGCATCTACCGGCGTTGGCGCTGATGATCTATGAATCGGTATTGGCGCTCGCCAAAGATCCGGTCCAAGAGTTCGAGCAAACCACGCAGACGGCCTGAGTCCGACTGCGCACTGAATGCGGTCGCGGCGGGCAATTGCCGTTGGCCGCGCCGTCCTTACACATGGCCGTCCATCCTGACGGAACTGCGCCATGCCCCCGTACTATCTGATCCTCGCCGTGCAGGGCCTGTGCGTGCTGCATGCGCTTCGGAATCGTGCCGAGCAAAAGTGGCTTTGGATCATTGTGTTCCTGCCGCTGCTGGGCTGCGCCGCCTACATCTGGCTTGAGATTCTGCCACGCGTGCGTTCCGGCGGGCTGCCGCGGATCGATCTGCCGATGCTGGAAAAACTGCGCACGAAACAGTTGGAAAAAGCCTTCGCCTTTTCCGACACCATCGACAACCGTATCGCGGTGGCGCAGGCTTATCTCAATAACGGCCGCGTGGCCGCGGCGCTGGAACTGTACCGACCCGCGATTCAGGGACCGTTTAAGAACAATCCGTACCTGCTGTATGGCTACGCCCGGGCTTGCTTCGCCAACGATGCGCTTGCTGATACCTGCGCCGTGCTGGAACGCGCCGAGACGCTCAATAATGCCGAAAAACTGCGGCAGCGCCGCCTGCTGTGGGCGATGGCGCTGGAAAAACTTGAACAATTCGCGCTTGCCGAGGAACGTTTTCAGGACGCAGTCAAAGGCTTCCCCAGCGAAGAAGCCCGCTGCCGCTATGCGATTTTTCTGTGGGCACGCGGGCGCAAAGACGAGGCCCTGGTACGATTCACCGCCATCGACGATACCGCGCGCCATTCCGACTGGGCCTACCGTCGCCGCGAAAAGCCGTGGATCGCCATCGCTCGAGCGAAACTTCGCGAACACGCAAAAGCACCGACCTAACCTTACTCGCGCGATCACGACCGGCAGCGGCGCTCACAAAAAATCGGCGCTATTCCTGACCCAAATTATGCCGCAGCGCTTTGGCTGCATCAGTCCAATTGCGGCCGTTGATGCGCGGCAACAGCTCGTCAATTCCACGGCCTCTCTGCACCGGCCCCATTACAGCGGGGAAATGGCCAAGGTCGTGCACTCGGAAATCTCAATCAAATGCACTCGCTGCCGCGCCAGCCCAGGGCGCAACGACCAGTCGAGCTGCTTCCAAGTTGTGGCAATCCAGCTGCCATCAGAACACAGCTCAATGCGGCCGTCCTGATCCGCCGCGGCGATGTAGGCGTCTTTGCCCCATTCGTGACACGTGACACTACGGAAGAATGGGTACGCGGAATTTGGCATCAGGACCAACCCGATCCGACATGGCCCGGATCGCCGAGCGCGACTCCAATAAAATGGACATTGCCGACGACCGCATGCAGGCCTTAGCTGTGCGCCGGCGTCATCGGCAGCACTGCGAACGGCTCCAATCAGCGAAGGTTTCGACATGCATTACGGCTGCGTTTACTACCCCGAACACCGCGACGAATCTTTGTGGGCGCAAGACGCGCGGTGGATGCGTGAAGCGCACATGGACGTGGTGCGGCTGGCCGATTTCGCATGGTGCCGATTGGAACCAGAAGAAGGCGTGTTCGCGTTCGATTGGTTGGCGCGGGCGATCGACGGGCTGCACGCGGAAGGCATCCGCGTGTTGCTGACGGTGCCGACCGCCGGGCCGCCGCCGTGGTTGGTGAATCCGACCCGGCCTGACGACGATTGCCGCTTCGTCTATGAAGACACCGGCCGCTGGGAATTCGGCGGACGCAGCATGACCTGCCCCGCGCATCCGCGGTTTCAGCGCGCGGCGGCAAACATCGCCACCGCGATGGCACAGCGTTTTGCCAAGCATCCGGCGGTGCTGGGTTGGCAACTGGACAACGAACTCGGGATGTTCGGGACGCGTTGCTATTGTCCTACGTGTTTGGTGGGATTTCGCGCTTGGCTGACGCGCAAATACGAAACTGTTCAACGGCTCAATGAACGCCTGGGCATGATCTTTGGCGGCAGCGAATTTCGTTCGTTCGCCGACGTGCCGCTACCACGCCTGAAACAGGGGCTGCATCACCACGGTCTGAAGTTGGAGAGCCAGCGTTTCTATCAACAGGTGAACGCCGACTTCCTGCGCCTGGAAGCCAAAGCTCTGCGCGACGCCGGCGTGCGCCAGCCGATCACGCACAACGTCTGCCACATGTTCAGCGGCTGGGAAAGTCAGGACGATCCGCTGCTGTTCGCCGACCTCGATGTTGCCGGCTGGGATTGTTACCCAGTGCAGTTCACCGCGCATCCGCGGCCCGAGACCATGGGCCTGCTGCACGCCGCGGCCCGCGGTTTCAAGGGCGGCAAACGCTATTGGATGCTTGAACAACAAATCGGCTCGCCGATGGATTCGGCCGCCGACGACTTGCGGCAGATTCGCCTGTGGGTCTGGCAGGCGATCGCCCACGGCGCGGAAACCATCGCTTATTTTCGCTGGGACACCTGCCGCTTTGGCGGCGAGCAGTATTGGCGCGGCATCCTGGATCACGTCACGCGCAAGAACGCTCGGTACCAGTTGGTCGCTGAGGTCGGCGCCGAGGTCCGTGCTCACGAGCAACTCCTTGACCGCCTCAGCCGACCACGCCGTGCGGCGGTGCTGCTCGACACCGCCAGCTGCGATTCGTGGCACCTCAATCCGCCCGGTCCGGCGATGCCCTACCGCGATTTGAGCGCGCGCTGGACCGGGGCTCTGACGCGCATCGGCCGCGCTCCTGATGTGGTTTTCGCGGTACCAGAGCCGGGCCGTTATGAGGTCCTGGTCGCCTTCGGCCTGCGCTTAATGGATGCGCCGATGATCGCGGCTCTGCGTGCTTTTGTCGCCGGTGGCGGCGTGCTCATCAGCGGCTTGGCGGCGGCCACGCTTGATCGCGAGCACGTCGCGCCCGATGCCCCGATTCCTTGGGGCCTCACCGATGTGTTCGGCTGCGAGCGGGTCGAATTCAGCTGCCTGTCGCCCAGCCTACAGCCGCCGAAGGAGCGCCTGGGCGAGTCCGCGGCCAACTGGGCCGCCCTCGGCCGCCAGGGCGCGGTGCCGGTGATCGGCGAAGGGCCGCTCTCTGGCAGCTTCGCCGCCGACATCTGGTGCGACCACCTCGAAGCCCAGGGCTGCGCGGTGTGGGCGCGCTTCGCCAGCGGTTCGCCTGCTGCCGGCATGCCGGCGGTGACGTGTCATCAGCACGGGAAAGGCTCGGCGGTCTATGTCGCCGGGCCGATGGATGACGCCCTCTTTGACGCCGTGTTGGCCCTGGCCATCGGCGCGGATCCATACACGCCGATCAGTGGCGATCCGTGGGTCGAGGTCGTGCCTGCGCACGACAGCGCGACGCCCAAACCCACGCCCATGTGGTTTGTGCTCAACCACGGCCACAGCGCAGCGAACGTGCAGCTGCCGACGGCGTGCGTCGATGTATTCGCACCCGACGACGGCGAACCGGCATTGTTGGCGCCCTATCAGGTGCGCCTGCTGCGGCCAAAAAACTGACCGAATAATGCCGTAACCGGTAACGCGTGCTTGGTGCTCAGGTAGTTACTTCAGGTTGAGCACTTTGGTTATTACCTCAATGAGAGGTGGTGATTAGGCGTAATCGCTAGGTATTTTTGACTTGGGGAAAATTTCGAAGTATTGTCTTCGGCTATGATTCCAGACGGAAATCAAGAGTTCCTCGCCGAATTCAAACACGAGTCGCAGGAGCACCTGGACGCCAGCGAGGCGTGCCTGCTGCGGCTGACCAACAATCCCGCCGATGAAGAAGCGGTCCAAGCCTGCTTCCGCGCCCTGCACACGGTCAAAGGCGGCGCCGGGTTCATGAGCCTCGACCGCATTCAGGGCCTGGCCCATGCGGCAGAACAGCTGTTGGACGCGGTGCGCGAAAACCGGGTCAAAGCCGATCACGCGGTCTGTGATGCGTTACTGACGGCGGTCTCGCGGTTGCGCGAACTCACCGGCGCGCTGGACGGCGACGCCGCGCCGGAAGGCGATGACGCCGATCTGCGTGAGCGGCTGAAAGCCCTGCTGACAACCCAAAAAGAAGACACCGACAGCTATCGCCCTGCACCGGCCCCGCCGCGACAGGAAGCCACCGCCCGCCGAGTGAAAGCCGCCGCCGATACGATCAGTATGGATCTGCTGCTGGGCGAACTGCTCGCGCTCGACCCCGCCGAAAACGCTGCGATCCGCGGGTGTCTGGATCGGCTTCAGGATTGTTCGCAGCAGCACGCCTGGCCCCGCCCGGCCACCGACGCGCTGGCGCGGATGCAGCGTCTGCTTGGCACGCTGGCCGATCCGGCCACCCGCAGCGTCGCGCACGATGATTTGCTGGAACAATCTGGACAGCTGATGACCGCCGTCGCGGCCGCCGACGTCCGTACCACCTCGGCCGCAGTCGTGGCCGCCGACGGCGCAGCGACCGCCGTTCCCGACCTGCCTTCGGTCTCGGACTTTTGCTCGGAGGCCGACGAACTGCAGGCGCAGGCCGAAGCCGTGCAGTTGGCATCGGCCACGCCGGACGCGGCCCAGATCCAGGATCTGTTCCGATCCTTCCACACGGTCAAAGGCATGGCCGCCTATCTGGGTCATCCGCGCATCGAGCAGTTCGCGCACGCAGTCGAAAGCCGACTGAGCCCGGTGCGCGACGGCACCGAAGCGTTCACCGCGGCATTGCATGCGCAGTCGTTGGCCGGCATCGACGGCCTGCGCGCGCTGCTGTCTGATCTGCGCAATCATGGCGTCGATCGCGGCGCGTGGCCGGCGCCGGCCGCGGCCGCGGCCAGTAGTCTGGGCCTGGTACTTACGATCCCGCAGATCGCTGAAGAAGAACTGCCGCCGAACGTGCCGCGCTTGGGCGATCTGTTGGTGCAGACCGGCAAGGTCACTCGCCAGACGATCGAAGATACCGTGAAGGTGCTCAAGCCTGGCGAGCGCCTGGGCGACAAGCTGATCGAGACCGGCAAAGTGCCGGGCGCGATGGTCGAGCAGGCCGCGGCCAAACAGCAGGACCTAGCCGCCAAGGCCCAGGCCGACGGCTTCGCCCGGGTGTCGATCGCCCGCTTAGAAGAGCTGGTCAATTTGGTTGGCGAACTGCTGATCACCCAGGCCCAGGTGGCGCAGGACGAAGACATCGTGCGCCTGCCGCGCGCCGCTGCGGTGGTCGGACGACAGGCGCGGGTGGTGCGCTCGTTGCAATCCCTGGCTCTGGGCCTGCGCCTGGTGCCGCTGCGTGCCACCTTCCAAAAAATGGCGCGCGCAGTCCACGACACCGCGCGCCGCCTAGACAAACGCATCGACCTCGAACTGATCGGCGAAGACGTCGAAGTCGACCGCACCATGGTCGAGGCAATCGCCGATCCGCTGCTGCACATGGTGCGCAACGCCGCCGATCATGGCATCGAGTCAGCGGCCATCCGCACCGCCGCCGGCAAGCCCGCCGCCGGCAGCGTCCGCCTGAGCGCTGAGCACAGTGGCGACCATGTGATCGTGCAGCTGCGCGATGACGGCAAGGGCCTGGATCCGGCCAAGCTGATCGCGAAGGCGAAAGAAAAAGGCCTGATCGCCGCCGATGCGCAGTTGTCACCACAGGAAGCTTTTCAGCTCATCTTCCTGGCCGGATTCAGCACCGCCGAACAGGTCACCGGCATCAGCGGCCGCGGCGTCGGCATGGACGTGGTGCGGCGCAATTTGGAACGCGTGAAAGGCCGCATCGACATCGACAGCACGGTCGGCAAAGGCTCGTCTTTCACCATCCGCCTGCCCCTGACCACCGCGATCCTCGATGCCATGACCCTGCGCGTCGGCAGCGAACGCTTCCTAGTGCCGATCACCGCAGTGATCGAGGCCATCCGCCCCGAACCCGGCCAAGTGCAGGAAATCCTTGGCCGCGGTCGTGTCATCAAAGCCCGTGGTCGCTTGGTGCCAGTGGTCGCGCTTGGCCCGCTGTTCGGAATTGCCGGAACAGACCCCGCGCAAGGCGTCCTGCTGGTGCTCGATCGCGAGGCCGGCCCGATCGCGCTGCAGGTCGACGAGTTGCTCGGCCTGCAACAGGTCGTGGTCAAACCGCTCGAGAGCGACCGGCCGCATCATCCCGGTATTTCCGCGGCGGCGATTCTGGGTGACGGCCGCGTCGGTCTGATCATCGACCCGAAACTCATCATCACCGATTGAGCAACGGACCCCCGCCATGCCTCTGCACCACACCTGCCTGATCGACGCCACCGACCGCCGCGCACCACGCCTCTCAAGGACCCAGACATGAACGCCACTGCCACCGCCACTGGTACTGTTGTCGGCACGTATCTGACCTTCCAGGTCGCCAACGAAGAATACGGCGTCGAGATTCTGAAGGTCCGCGAGATCATCGGCATGCTGCCGATTACGCCGGTTCCTGGCAGCCCCGGCGTGATGTTGGGCGTGGTCAACCTGCGCGGCAAAGTCATCCCGGTGATCAGCATGCGCAGCCGCTTCACGCTTCCCGCCGCCGAAGCGCATCCGCACAACGTGATCATCGTGGTCGAAGGTGCGACGTCCGGCAGCCCGATCGGTCTGGCCGTCGATTGCGTGAAAGAGGTCGCGAAATTCACCCCCGACGACACCGAACCGCCGCCGGCCTACGGCCTCGACATCGACACCAGTCTGGTCGCGGCGATCGGCAAAAATCACGACCGCATCCGCATCCTGCTCGACCTGAGCAAAGTCCTGGCGGCCATATGAGCCAGCCTCGCCCTTCGCACGCCAACCGCGCCCAACCCTTCGGAATCCCGACCATGCGCCCTGTCCTGATGCTGCTGATCGCCCTCTCTGCTGGCTGCGCCGAAACGGCCAGAGAGGAATCGCCGCACGCGCGCACCTTAGACGACATCGTTAATCATCCGGCCAAGGCCGAAGCCAAAGCCGACGCAAAAACCGAAGGCAAAGCCGACGCGCCGCCGGCCGCAGCGCATGCTCAGGCCGGCATGGAACCGTTGGAAGCCCTGGCCAAATTGTCGGCCGGCAACGCGCGTTTCGCCACCGGCCACCGCATGCGCAGCGCCGATCCCACTGACGACGCGACCGAACGCGCGACCACCGCCAAGGGCCAGCATCCTTTCGCCATCGTCCTGACCTGCGCCGACAGTCGCGTGTCGCCCGAACTGGTGTTCGACCAATCGTTGGGCGATTTGTTCGTGGTGCGTAACGCCGGCAACATCGCCGAGCCGATCGGCGAAGGCAGCATCGAATACGCGATCGAACATTTAGGCACGCGGCTGATCGTCGTCATGGGCCACGCTTCCTGCGGCGCCGTGAAAGCTGTCAGCGGTACGGATGGCGCCCTGCCCGGACATCTCGCCGACATCCAACGCGCGATGCCCGGTCTGCACGATTTCGCGCTCGAACGTAGCAAAGCGGGTCGCACTCCCGACGCCGTCATCGCCGACGCAGTCGAGCACAATGCCGAGGCCCAAGCCATCGCGTTGATCGCCGGCAGCGATGTCATCCGCCATGCCGTCAGCACCGGCCAGGTGGCCGTACTGTCGGCGGTCTATGACCTCGAACGCGGCGTGGTCGGCTTCCAGGCCCCAGTGCTGCCGCCGGCCGCCGGTCACTGATCCCCCACCTCCATCACCCACTCAGCTAACCCAAAGGTCCATCATGCGCATCGGCACGAAGATCACTCTCGGCTTCACCATCATCCTCATCCTCGCTGCCGGGCTTGGCATCCTCGCGCTGATCTCGATGCGCGATGCCGCAGAAAAAGCCGGCGATCTGGCGACCAAGCAGGTTCCGGCAGTGACCGTCGCCAGTGAAATCGAGCGCGACGCGCGCGAAACAATGTTCCAAATCCGCGGCTACACCATGTCGAACAACGACGAGATGCGGCTAAAGGGCGAAGCCAGTCTTAAGGCAACCTTGGAGAACATCCAAAAGGCCCACGACTTGGCGGCGGCCAAGAACCTGCCGGTATTGAAGGAAAAAGTCGAGAAGGCCGAGGTTGCGGCGAAACTCTACGCCGACTTGCTGGCCGAAACCCACAAGACTATGGACGCAGCCAACGCGGCGGTCGAAGCCCGCAACAAGGCCGCAACGGACTTCAGCGCGCAGATCGACGCCATGATCACGGATCAGGAAACGAAGCTGGCGAAGGAACTCGAAGCCGGCGCCGACAACGCCACCCTCGCTCAGCGCTGCCTGAAATTGAAGCTGAGCAATGACCTGTTCGCGCTGGTCGAAAATACCCGCATTGCCGCCTGGAAATCGCAGGCGACCCGCAACCCCAAGTTGTTCGAATCCAAGCTGATTAACTTCACCGAGATCGCTAAGCTGATCGAGCGCCTCACCAGCATGGTCAAAGACCCCAAGAACATCGAGGAAATGCAGCAGGCTGCGAAATTCGCAGAAACCTATCGCAGCGCAGGTATAGACTTCCTCGCTCGGTCAGAGGATCTGGTGAAGCTCAATGACAAGCGCGTTGCCGCCGCCAACGAAGTCAACAATGCGGCTGCCGAATCGGCCACCGCAAATCTTGAGAAGACCAAAATCGGGGCCGACGCCTCTGCAAGTGAGCTGGCCAGAGCTTCGTTCATTCTGTTGGTCGGCCTGATCGTGGTGATCTGCCTGGGTATCGCCTTCGCCTATTTCATCACTCGCGGCATCGTCCGCGCCTTGGTCGGCATCAGCGCCGAACTCGGGTCGTGTGCTGAACAAACCGCCGCGGCTTCCGAACAAGTCGCCAGCGGCGCGCAGTCCCTGGCCAACGGGACCAGCGAAAACGCCGCCGGTTTGGAAGAGACTTCGGCCAGCCTGGAAGAGATGAACTCGCTGGTTCGTCAATCGGCGCAAAGCAGCGAATCCGCCAACGGCGTCGCCAGCCAAGCCCGCGCCGCCGGCGAACGTGGCGCCGAAGCGATGGGCGAACTGGGCAAGGCCATTGCCGAGATCAAAGCCAACGCCGACCAGACCGCCAAGATCGTCAAGACCATCGATGAGATCGCCTTCCAGACCAACTTGTTGGCCCTGAACGCCGCGGTCGAAGCCGCTCGTGCCGGCGACGCCGGCAAAGGTTTCGCCGTGGTCGCCGAAGAAGTGCGCAACCTCGCGCAGCGTGCCGGTGAAGCCGCGCGCAACACCAGCCACTTGATCGAACAGAGCGTTAAGAGCGCCGAGAACGGCGTCGGGCTGTCGAAAAACGTGACCGCCGTGGTGACCGAAATGACGGTCGCGTCAAAGAAGGTGAACGACCTCGCCGGCGAAGTCGCCGCCAGCACCAAAGAGATCGCCATCGGCATCGACCAGATCAGCCAAGCCATCCGCCGGATGGATCACGTCACCCAGGGCAACGCCGCCGCCGCTGAAGAAAACTCCGCGGTCGGGGAAGAAATGAGCGGTCAGGCGCTGGCGCTGGCGCAGCTGATTCAGCAGTTGGAATCGATGGTCCGGGCGACCTCAGACCACGCCGCTAAACCGCAACCCACGCCTAGGCAGCAGTCGATCGCCGCCGCGCGCAAACCCGCGCCGGCCGCGTTCAAGCGCAGTGCCTCGACCATGAAGCCAATGGCGCCCAGCAACGACGCGGCCGAAGCGATTCCCTTCGACAGCGATCAAGCCAGTCAGCAAACGCTCAGCAAATTCTAAACCCGCGTTCAGCGCGCTGAGTAACGACGAGCCCATCGGCCAATGCCGATGGGCTCATCGTTTTCTAATGTCCACATGCCGCTGATGCGAAATGCGCGGTCGCCAAACACGCGCGAAACGATGCTGTTTTACCGCTGAATAAATCCGTCGCTGCGGCTTCGACCGCGTGCCGGCCTAGCCCATGCGCGCGAAAAATTCCCCGATCGCACCCGCGCAGCCGTCCAACGGCAGAACGCGTTCGGCCGCGCCGATTTCAACCGCGGCCCCCGGCATGCCCCAGACCACGCTGCTGGCTTCGTCCTGCGCCATGGTGCGGGCACCGGCATCGCGCATCGCTTTCAACCCAGCAGCGCCGTCGCGGCCCATGCCGGTCAGCAACACGCCGACCGCATTGGCGCCAGCGCATGCGGCAACGGTGCGGAAGGTGACATCCACCGCCGGTTTTTGGAAATGGACCTGCGGTCCGTCGCGTAGTTCTAAGACGTACTTCGCGCCGCTGCGCGCCACAATCAGATGTTTGCCGCCCGGCGCGACGAAGGCGAGACCGGGCAGCAATTCTTCGCCACCGGTGGCCTCTGCGACGCGCATGCGGCTGATGCTGTCCAGGCGCAGCGCAAATTTGCTGGTGAACATCGGCGGCATGTGCTGAACGATCACCGTGCCCGGCGTGTCGCCCGGCAGCCGTTCCATGATCGCACGAATCGCCTCGGTACCGCCGGTCGAGGCACCGATCGCCAGGATTTTGCTAGTGGTCCGTGTCAGCAGCGGCGACTTTTCAATGGGCTGTCCCGACGCCGGCGGCAGACGCGGCAGCAGCCGAGCCTTCGCCGCCGCGCGCACCGCCCGAGCCAGCACCGGCCCCAGTTCTTCGACGCTGTAGGCCGAGCCCGGTTTGCACAGCACTTCGACCGCGCCCAATTCATAAGCGCGCATCGCCTCGTCGCTGCCGCGTGGCGTCAACGACGACACCACCACCACCGGCTTCGGCCGGTGCTGCATCACCTTGGCCAGGAACGACAGGCCATCCATGCGCGGCATTTCCAAATCCAGCGTCAATACATCCGGATTGAGTTTCACCAGCATTTCGCGCGCCAGATACGGATCCGCAGCGCCGCCGACCACCTCGATGTCGGTCTCGCGACCCAACGTCGCGGTCAGCAGCCGACGCACCGTCGCCGAATCATCGACTACCAACAATCGGATGCGGGCCATCGCCGGAATCAGGCGACGGCCAAGGCCACGGTGCCTTCAGCGCAGTCCAGGAACGCCGTCATTGTCGCCGCCACCGGCCACGCGCCGGTGCACGGGGATTTCAAAATGTATTCGCCATCGCCGTACAGGACCGGCAGCAGATTGCCGGCCGAAACATTGGCCAGCTCGGCCATGGCGTCGGACGCGTCGCTTGGTGCTACCGGCGCCGTCGGATCCATCGCCAACAGGTTGCGCGCCAGCGCCTCGGCCAACGCCCGCGAAGCCCCGACCGCAACCGTGCCGGCATACGGCCCGGAAAAAGCGACCAGCATCACCACCCCGTCGGCGTCCGGCGGCAACGGCGCAGCCGGTCCCATTGGGGTCAGAAAACCCATCTGTTCGGCGACCTGCACCAACACCGTCAAAACGCGTTCGTCGTCCATCATGCACCTTTAGCTTGCCGGCCGCACGCGACCAGACGGTTAACCTCTGCGACCAGCGTTTCCGGCGTGAAAGGTTTGTGCACGAAGCCCGCGCCCAACACCCGCAGTCGCTCGATCCGCGCACCGCTGGATTCGGTCGAAACCACCACCACCAACGTGTCGCGCAGTGCGGTATCGATGCGCACTTCGCGCAGGAACGTTTCGCCGTCCATCACCGGCATATTCAGGTCCAGCAGCACCAGATCGGTCCAGCCCGAACGCAGCGCCTGCAACGCTTCCGCACCATCGCCAGCCTGACGCACTTGGCCGACGTCCAGGCCGCTCATCGCCACCGTGCGGGCGACCATGTCGCGCATGATGCGGTTGTCATCGACGATCAGGACATCAAGGGGCATGGATGGCCTCAAAGCTCTTTGCGGGTGAAGCCGATTTGCACCGTGGTGTGGCCGGTCGACAGGTGGAGGTACATGGTGCGCGGCTGACAGCCGCCGGTGTCCTCGGCCGCGATCAGCACCCCGATCCGCCACAGCGCCTTGCGCAGCGCGGTCAGATTTTGCTGCCCGATATCGAACATCGGATTGGCCGAGCCGCTCATATTGGCCGCGCCGGCAACGGTCATGCGCAGCCGGCGTTTATCAGCGCCCAATTGCAGCGCCCGCTGCACCAGCTGTTCCATCCCCAAATCGACGAAGCGACATGGATCCGTCCGCGCCAGTTCTGGACTTTTCAAACTGGTCGGCATCTGCGCATGCAACATGCCGCCGACCTGCGCGATCGGATCCAGCACCGTGATGCCCAAACACGACCCCAGCGCATGCGTGATGATGCAGCCCGCGGCCGCGCGCCTGACCTCTAGGCCGCCGATGCCGATCACCCAGCGCGGGCCAAAAACTTCGGTCGACGGCATCTCAGCGCTTTCCGTAAACGGCCGGCGCCAACGTGCGCAGCGGATGCGCAATCGCCGACAGGCTTTCGCTGTGCCCGACATACAGCGTGCCGCCTGAAGCCAGCAGCGCGGCCAGCCGATTGACCAGTCGTTCCTGCGTGGGGCGGTCGAAATAGATCATCACGTTGCGACAGAAAATAACGTCAAAGGGTCCACGCATCGGCCACGCGTCATCCATCAGGTTCAGCCGCGCGAGGTGGACCATGGCTTTTAACGCCGGTTTCACGCGCCAGATCCGAGGCGGTCCGGCGCGCTCCAGATGCAGTGCCAGTTCGCGGTCTTGCGGCGTTAGCTGCGCGACTCGCTCGTCGGCGTACAGGCCCTCTGCGGCCAAGCCCAAAGCGCGGGTCGATATATCGGTGGATAAGATCGCGGCATCCCACGCGCCCGACGGCGGCGGCGAGCGCAGCAGACACATCGCGATGGTGTACGGCTCTTCGCCGGTGGCTGCCGCCGCGCACCAAATGCGCAGCTTACTTTGATTCTGTCGGCCTAGGGCGGGCAGGACGCGGGTTTGAAAATCAACGAAATGGGCCGGTTCGCGCAGCCAAAACGTGTGGTTGGTGGTCAGCAGATCCAGGCACGCGACCATTTCCGTGCGATCCTCCAACAGCAGCGCCAGATACCCGGCCATGTCGCACGACAGATGCCGCAGACGCTTGGCCAGCCGACCTTCGACTAGGCCACGCTTGCTCTCGTTCAGATCAATGCCGGCCACATTTTTGGCCAGCCGCATGATCTGCGCCACGGGATCGTTGTCGGTAAGGATGAGTCCCACCCCGTAATATAGGCCCCGCTTAACCGCAACGTCAAGCGGACAAATTCGGTCATTTTTTCGAACGGGTTTTGGCCGCGATTTCGGCTGATGTGCAACAGCGAACCTGCGCGCGGTGGCTGATCCTGTCGCATTCCAATGACCGCATCAAAGCGTCCGCGCTGCGGGTGCTGACCGACGCCGAAGAAATGAAGACCTGCTTCGCGCGACTGGTTGTAATCGATCCGCAGCGTGCCGAATGGCAGGGCCGCCTGTCGGCCTCGACGTACACCACGCTGGCAGATTTGGTGCGCTGGTTCCGCATCGACGTCACGGTCATCGAGGCCAAAGCCAAACTGTCGCAGAACCACACGCCCGAAAGACGGCAACGCGTGATCGAGCAACTGAACGCCAGTCCCGATCCGCTCGCCCAAGCCACCGGCGCAGCGATGGCGCGGGTGCTGTCCGGTCAGCAACCATGGAACGCTAACGGCACCTGATCACCACCGAGCCGCGCAACGACTCCATGCCTTCAAGCCCGCCCAGGTCCGGCCTTGAAGGGACAACCAGGTGCCCGTGCTCGGCACCTATCAGTTTGTTCATAAAACCGCACGTCTCGAGCTTTGACTTATGGCTGCCAGCATTTCGCAACCCAGGACGAGTCTCCATACTGCCGAATGCACGGCCGATGAGGATATTGGGGTTCTTTTCCCAGGCCCCGGTTGGCACGGCAGATGCATTAGAGTTCCAGCGTCCGACTCATCACCACTCCATCCTGGAACTCGCCATGTCCCGTGCTCGCCTGCTGTCCGCCCTCATGTTCACCACCGTTGCCTCTGGCTTGATGCTGAGTTTTGGTGGTTGCACCCAACGTAATGACGCGGCCTACCCCGATGCCTCAGTCGAATCGCGCAACCGCGCCGATGCGATTCGCGCGGATGGCGAACGCCGCAAAGAAGCGATCGCCAAGGAACGTGACGAGCACATTCAAACTGAGAATTTCCAAGCAAAACAGCACGTCGAAAAAGCGCGCCTAGAACGCGAATCGATCACCTTGAATCGCGATCAGGAAGTCCAACCCCTGAATGTGCGCATGAAGGAACTCAAAGCGAAAGCCGAGAGCGATAAGGATGCCGTGACGGACGAAGCTAAAATCCGCACGCGTGGTTTGGATGGCGCTGCGGCCGCCGCGGTGACCACTGAAGCCGAAGCCAAATGCGCCGAAATCGCCAGCAAGGCCGCAGCCGATCAGGCTGACGTGGCACGTAAGATCGATCAGGCCGACGTGAAGGCGCGCGAACAGACCGCCAAAGTCGATGCGCGTGAACCCAGCGAGGTCGCCGAGACGCAGAAGCGCATTGATGCTCTCAATCGCGATGCGCGTGAGCGGCAACTGAAGATCGATCAAGAGACCGCGAAGGCCCTGAATGATCTCGGTAAAGACAGCACCAAACGCGTTGAAAAATCACAGGCGACGGCAGCCGATCAACTCGAGTCGGATATGCGCATCAGCCACGCAGTGCGTGCGGATCTCGACCGCGATCGTCGCACCTACAACGTCACCACCGTCGCGGTGAAGGACGGCGTGGTTACGCTCGGCGGCGACATCCCCAGCGAAGCTGCGCGCAAGCAGGCCTTAAACTATGCGATCAAAACCAAAGGCGTGGTGCGCGTCGATGACCAGATGCGTCTGAAAGCCCCATAAGCTTAGCCATCGCGCGGCTGAAAGGCTGAAGAATACAACTGAACGCGTCCGGACGGATTGACCGTCCGGACGCGATTTTTTATGACAGGCAATTAGATGTCCGCCCATCGCGGAACCAGGTTGGCACGCGCTGCGCAAGAGACACGTAGTGCCAGGCTCGGCCGGTGGTCAGTCGGCGGATGAAAGCGTGCAACAAGGATGGGAATTTTCACATGCCCGATCGCTCATCTCCTTCTGCTACGGCCAATGACCTACGCATTCTGGTGGTCGATGACGACCCCGACGAATTTCCACTGCTGGAAGCTGGGTTCGACGATTGCCGCCCACAAACAACAGTGTCATTACAGATGAGCAGCATAGCGCACCTCGCCCTGATCGAATTCGCGTTGTGCGAATCCGGGCGGCGGCCTGATTTGGCGCTAGTCGACATTAATATGCCGGCCATCGACGGCTTTGGCCTGGCGCGCGAATTTATCAGTAACGGTTTGCCGACCATCCTGATGTCGACGCAGGTCGATGCGGATCGCAGCGCTCGGGCGTCCTCGTTAGGAGCTCTGGCCCTGCTTGAAAAACCTAATCATGCCGACGGCTATACCGCACTGGCCAAGCGCGTTTTGCATTTGGCTGGCCGCGCCTGACGCCTGCACATTACGCCTGCACATTGTTTAGGTATGTTTCATCTTTAGTCCCCTGCGTTTTGCATGGGCAGGCCGTGTGCGCTTGGCGGAAATGCAGGGATTCTCGTTGTAAACATCACGTACTGACGGCCAAGAATTGGCATACGGAAAGCTTTGACGAAGCGACGGCCCGCGTCTGACCATCTTCGTCAGATTGTCCTCGGCGCCTTCATCACCCCCTCCATTGGGAGCCCGCATCATGACCATCCGCAAAACCCCTTCCTTCCTGTCGGCCAGCATGCTGTCGCTGAGCCTCGCTTTCGTCGCACCGTTCGCGCTGCCGACGTTGGCTGCCGCTGCCGACAAGGCCGTCGAAACCACCACTTCAACGCTGGTCAAAAATGACTCTGACTTTCTGATCGCAGCCATTCAGGGCGGCATGATCGAGGTCAAGAACGCTCAATTGGTGATCAAGCGCAACGTCACCGGTCCAGCATTGGACTTCGCGAAAAAAATGGTCTCAGAGCATGAAAAGGTGAACGACGAACTCACCAAACTTGCTTCCAAAAAAGGCCTCACCCTGCCGACGACCTTGAATGAAGACATGCAGAAGTGTTACGATGAGCTGGCGAAAACCGACGACGCCAAGCTGGCCAAGGCCTACATCGCGGATCAAGTGAAGGGCCATAAGAAGGCCGTAAGCGCGCTCAAAGAAGCCGCCGAAGACAGCAAGGATGTCGACGTGAAGGCGTTCGCCGCGACCCACCTGCCGCACTTCCAAGCGCACCTGGACGAAGCCAAGCGGATCGCCGACGCGCAGTAATCAGATAGCGGTCAACGACCGCTGAAGCGACGCTTCGATAGTGAACGAACCGAGGGACGGCAATCGCCGTCCCTCGGTCTTTTTTGTTTTCCAGCTCCAAGATTCACGACCAGCAATGCAACATTTTCGAGAATCATTCAGCAATTTGGAAGATGATATCAGATCACGTTAAAAGAATGAACGTGAACAACCCTAAAAGGGCTCAGCGGCAAGCTGCGCCTTTCGTACCACCATCGGACTGATGGTTTTGAAAACCCATTTCTGCTTGTTCATTTTTCCGGCAGCCTCGAAAATTCAGCCCAGCTAATCCCGCTTGGAGGGCGATGAGGGCGTAGGCTTGGTCATGCAGCCCCCATGCGATCCACAGCACATTGCTCAGCAGAAAGGTCCAGAAACCAGCGGCTCTTCGCCGTGGTTGCGAGGACCCAACCAGCCACGCCGCAACTAACGTCACGGCCATGGCCGGCCATTGCACGAGACTCCATGCGTCGTGCATCATGAGAGATCACTTACGCGCGCTGAACTTCACGTGCCCAGTGCCGATGCTGGCCAATGGCCTCGGCGAAGGCCGCGGCCAGAGCCATGGGCGCGGCCTCCGTGATCACGCCGGCAGCGTCTTCGCTTACGCCGGCCGGCGCGAACAGTTGCTCACCTGTGCCCAACGCGGCTACCGTCTTGCAGTGGCGAAACGCCTCGGCCAGGAACCGGCATGCGCCTTCGTTGGCGCTCAAGGCTTTCGCCGCGGCTTCACCATCGGCCACCAGGACCGCGTCGTACACCACCGACGGCGTGTTAAGCAGACTGCGTAGGGCCTCGGTATCCGCGCCATCTGCGGACGCGATCGTGCCCAACATCGGCGCTACCACCTCGACCGTGGCGCCCTGTTTTTCCAGGGCCTTTTTCACCATCGCTAATGAGCGACCGAGATGACCGGGAGCCGCCAGGATGGCGATGCGCCGAGTGGCTATCGAGGGCGCACGCACCGGCAGCAGGCTGAGCGCGGGCGACGGCGCGAGGTCATTGGTGGCTGCTTTACCTTTAGCGTTCGGTTTAGCAGTCTCGCTAGGCTGCACGCCAATGGCGCGCGCCACCGTATGCGCCAGCTCAACGTCGATCGGCGTCAACAACACATCGATCACGCGCTGACGGATCGGCAAGCGCTCGACTTTGCCGAGTTCAAAAGCGAGCGCGTCGGTGAGGTGCATGCGTTCGACCGGCGACTGGCTGGCGAGAAACATCCGCGCCTGGCTGAAGTGGTCACTGAAGCTGGCGCTGCGTGCGCGGATGGTGCTGCCGGAAACTCTTTCGGTGTGATGAACATAGCCGCGTTCGTCCGCACCGGCCGGGCGCGGGAAGCCGTCGCCCAGTGAGTTTGGCAGATAGTTTGCCGCGCCTGTGTTGATGGTGTGGCGACCAAAACCATCGTGCTGATTGTTGTGTACCGGTGCGATCGGCCGATTGATCGGCAGCTCGGCAAAATTGGGGCCGCCCAAACGGGTGAGCTGTGTATCCAAGTATGAAAACAACCGCGCTTGCAGCAGCGGGTCATTGGTGAAATCAATGCCCGGCACCACATTACCGACGCAGAACGCGACCTGTTCGACCTCAGCAAAGAAGTTGGTCGGGTTGCGGTTGAGCACCATGCGCCCGACCCGTTCGACCGGCACTAATTCTTCCGGCAATAACTTGGTCGCGTCGAGTAAATCGAAGCCGTACTTTTGCACGTCCGATTCATCAATAATTTGAAAGCCCAGTTCATATTCTGCCGGCGCGCCGGCCTCGATCGCGTCCCACAGATCACGGCGGTGATAGTCGGCATCTTTACCGGCGATTTGCTGCGCTTCTTCCCACACCAATGAATGCGCGCCCAACACCGGCTTCCAATGGAACTTCACCAGCCGCGCTTCGCCCTTGGCATTAATAAGCCGGAAGGTGTGCACGCCGAAGCCTTCCATCATGCGATAACTGCGTGGGATCGCGCGATCGGACATCACCCACATGACCATGTGTGCGGTCTCGGGGGTCAGCGATACAAAGTCCCAGAAACTGTCGTGCGCCGACTGCGCCTGCGGAATCTCTTTGGCCGGGTTCGGCTTCACTGCATGAATCAGTTCCGGGAACTTGATTCCATCCTGGATAAAGAAGACCGGCATGTTGTTGCCGACCAGATCGAAGTTGCCCTCGGTGGTATAGAACTTCACCGCGAAGCCGCGCACATCGCGCAC